>NZ_JAGMUF010000022.1:0-20567 GCF_019049125.1 Streptomyces sp. AC602_WCS936
GCCCTCCCCCACCCTCGATCCCCGCCTCCTCCTCGCCCTGGGTCGCCCCCTGCACGGCGACTCCGTGACCCGGCGTACAGGGCGGACGCTGCGCAAGCTCACCTCGTCCGTGGCACAGGACGTCGCCGATCAGACGCAGATCGCACGGCAGTTGCAGCAGCCCGTCACCACGGGCCGGGTGGTGGCCGTCACCTCCATCCGTGGCGGTGTCGGCAAGTCCACCGTCTCCGCGCTGCTCGGGCGCGCCCTCAACCACTACCGGCACGACCCGGTGCTGACCCTGGAGGCGGACACCGCGCTGGGCACCCTGCCGGTGCGCATGGGTGCCGAGGCGGTGCGCTGGACGTGCGCCGATCTCGCACCGATCCTCCACCCCTCCATGCAGCTGACGGACGTGACCGGCTACCTGGTGCCGGTGCCCGACGGCGGCTGGCTGCTGCCCGCGAGCCGGGGCCAGGTCGGTCCGCCGCTCGACATGACGGCGTACCGCAAGGTGACACTGGCACTGCGCCGCTACTTCGCGGTGACCGTGGTTGACTGCGAGACGCTCCCCGGCGAGGTGGCCCGTACGGCGATGGACACCGCGCACGCCCGGGTCGTGGTCGCGCCGACCACGGCAGAGGGCGTCGCCGCCACCCGTCAGGTGTTGGACTGGCTGGCGCTGTTGCCGCACTCGGCTCTGGCCACGACGGTCGTGGCACTGATGACCAGCACCCCCGACACGCTCCTCGACGAGGGGACGGCCGCCGGGCATCTCAAGGAAGCCGGCGTCACCGTCGTCACCGTGCCGTACGACCGTCATCTGGCCGGCGGCGGCCCCATCCGCACCGACCTCCTGGCACACGCCACGCAACAGGCCGTGCTGCGGCTGGCCGCCGAGGTGATGGGGCGCGCGGTGAGGGTGCGGTGAGTGTCCGGCCGGGGCGCCCCGGCTCGTGCCTGCCCCACCCCGTCTCCGCCACGACCCGCTCCGGAGAAGTACGCCCGTGACCCTGCAGATCGTCCACCGGCCCGCCCGTAGCACCCGTCCCGTCGAGCCCGCCCGGCCCCGTACGGTCGAGGCGCCGCCCAACCTGCCCGAAGGGAAGATCGGCAACGCGGCCACCACCCTGCTGCCGATGGCCGGCGTCCTGGGCTCCGTGGTGATGATGACCGTGGTCCGCAACAGCCGCTTCGCGGTGGTGGGCGCGGTCGTGCTGGTCTTCGCGCTGCTGGGGGCGGTGGCGCTGTTCCTGTCGCAGCGCGGCAAGGCTCAGCGCACCCGGCGCACCCAGCGTGAGCGCTACCTGGAGTACCTGGAGGAACTCCGGGAGGAACTCGGCGCCGCGGAGCGCCGGCTGCGGGACGCGGAGCGGGAGCTGAATCCGCCGCCGGAGGCCCTGTACGACCTGGTGCGGGACCCCGCCCGGCTGTGGGAACGGCGCCGCCGGGACGCCGACTTCCTGCGGGTGCGGGTCGGCCTCGGTGACGTACCGGCCCAGGAGCCGACGATCCAGCAGAGCGGCGCCGGCGGGGTGCTGACGCCGCCGGACCCGTTCATGCTCAACGAGGCGCGCGCCCTGCAGCGCCGGTTCGCGACGGCCGCCGACGTGCCCTTGACGGTGCCGTTGGACCGGGCGGGGAACGTCAGCGTCGTCGGTGACCGGGAGGATGTCCTGCGGGTCGTCCGGGCGCTGCTGGCGCAGACGGCGGTGACGCACGCTCCCGATGACGTCGCGCTCGCCCTGGCCGTGCCCGGCGAGCGGATCGCCGATTGGCAGTGGGCGAAGTGGCTGCCCCATGTGCTGGATCCGCAGGCGCACGACGGTCCGGTGGCCGCACGCCGGATCGCGCCGGATCTCGGGCAGCTGGCCGGAGCGCTGCGGCACGAGCTGGGCCGGCGGTCCGCGTACGCGGCGGAGGTGCGGCGCGGTCTGGCCGACCGGAACGCGCTGCGACTAGTGGGCCGGCTGCTGGTGGTCGTCGACGCCCACGGTGAGACGGCCGCCGAACTGCCCCGTCCGGACTCGGCGGTCGGGCTGCCGGACATGGGGGTCACCGTGGTGCATCTCCTCCAGGAGCGGGTCCACGAGCCGGACGAGGTGAGCGTGCGCATCACCGTCCAGGGCGAGCGGGTGGCCGTCGAGGACCTGCGTGGTCCCGCCGCCGAGGGCACCGCCGCGCCGGTCACCGCCGAGGGCAGCGCCGACCCGGTCACCGCGGCCGGGGCGGAGGGCATCGCCCGGCTGCTGGCCCCGCTGCGGCTGTCACCGGAGTCCGTCGCCGAAGGAAGCCCCGTCACCGGGCCGGTCGACTTCCCCGCCCTCCTCGGCATCGCCGACCCCGCCGGTCTCGACCTGCCCATCCTGTGGAAGCCCCGCAGCGAACGCGACTTCCTCCGCGTACCCATCGGTGTCACGGACCGTCATGAACCGGTCCTGCTGGACCTGAAGGAATCCTCCCAGCTCGGCATGGGCCCGCACGGTCTGTGCGTGGGCGCGACCGGTTCGGGCAAGAGCGAGCTGCTGCGCACCCTCGTCCTCGCCCTGGCCGCCACCCACTCCCCGGAAGACCTGGCGCTCGTCCTGGTCGACTACAAGGGCGGCGCCACGTTCGCCCCCTTCGCCGAACTCCCGCACACCGCCGGAATGATCACCAACCTGGAGAACCAGGCCGGGCTCGTCGAACGTGTCCACACCAGCCTCGCCGGTGAGGTCAAACGCCGCCAGCAGGTCCTGAAGGACGCCGGCAACGTCGCCGACATCGGCCACCACGCGGTGCTGCGCGCGACGGAGCGGCCGGACCTCGAGCCGCTCCCGCACCTGTTCGTCGTCATCGACGAGTTCGGCGAACTCCTCACCGCGAAACCAGACTTCATCGATCTGTTCCTGTCCATCGGCCGCATCGGCCGCTCCATCGGCGTCCACCTGCTGCTGTCCAGCCAGCGCATCGAGGGCGGCAAGCTCAAGGGCCTGGACACCTATCTGTCGTACCGGCTGGGCCTGCGCACCTTCTCCGCCGACGAGTCCCGGACGGTCCTCGACACCACCGACGCCTTCCATCTCCCGCCCCTGCCCGGATTCGGCTACCTGAAGGTCGACACCTCCGTCTACGAACGGTTCAAGGCCGGCTACGTCTCCGGCGCCCACCGAGGCCCGGTGGGGGGCGAGCAGCGGGACGAAGAGCCGCTCGCCCGGCCCTACCCGGCGTACAACACCGCGGAGCGGGACGAGGAGCCGGCGGCGCAACCCTCCGCCACCCGGCGGGAGACCGGCCCGACCGTCCTGTCCCTCATGGTCGGCCGACTCACCGGCGCCGCGCCCACCGTGCGCCGGGTCTGGCTGCCCCCGCTGCCGGACGCCGTCGCCCTCGACACGGCCGCCGGACCGGTCCGGGTCTCCGAGCACGGACTGCACCTGGCGCGCGCCGCCGGCGGGATGCGGGTGCCGCTCGGCGTGCTCGACGACCCGGCCCGCCAGTGGCAGGGCCAGTGGGTGCTGGACCTGACCACGGCCGGCGGTCACGTGGCCGTGATCGGCGGCCCCCAGTCCGGCAAGACCACGCTCCTGCGGACCCTGGTACTGTCCCTGGCGGTCACCCACACCCCCCGCGACGTCGCTGTGTACGGCCTGGACCTGGTCGGCGGCGGCCTGTCGGCGCTGGCCGCCCTGCCGCACGTCGGCGGGATCGCCGGACGGGCCGACCGGGAGCGCGCGGCCCGCACGGTCGCCGAGGTGCGCACCATGCTCGCTGAGCGCGAGGAACTGTTCCGCGAGCACGGCATCGACTCCGTCGACCAACTGCGCCGGCTCCGCTCCCAAGGCCGACTGCCGCAGCTCGGCTCCACCGACGTCGTGCTCGTGGTCGACGGTTTCGGCGCGCTGCGCGACGACTTCGCCGACCTCGACGAGCCGGTCGCCGACCTGCTGAAGCGTGGCGGCGGCTACGGCATCCACGTGGTGGCGGGCATGCTGCGCTGGAACGACGTCCGCATCGCCACCCAGTCGCTCTTCGGTACCCGCGCCGAACTGCGCCTGAACGACCCCGCCGACTCCTCCGTCGACCGCAAGCTCTCCCAGACCCTCTCACCGGACGTGCCCGGCCGGGTGCTCACCGACGGCAAGCTGTTCGCGCAGGCCGCCCTGCCCCGCGTCGACGGCTCCGCCACGACCGGTGACCTGGGCCCCGCCCTGGACGAGGCGGCCCGGACCGTCCGCGCCACCTGGCACGGCGAACCCGCCGCCCCGGTGCGGGTGCTGCCGACCCGGCTGCCGACGACCCGGCTGCCCTCGGCGTCCGCCGAGCCGCTGCGGATACCGGTCGGCCTCGACCAGGACGCCCTCGCCCCCGTACTGCTCGACCTCTTCGGCAGCGACCAGCACCTGCTGGTCCTCGGCGACAACGAGTGCGGCAAGACGAACCTGCTGAAGCTGATCGTCGCAGGGCTCGTCGAGCGGTACTCCGACGACGAACTGGTCTTCGGTGTCTTCGACCCCCGCCGCGGTCTGCGCGGCGTCGTCCCGGAACCGTACCGGGGCGGCTACGCCCACAACGCCACGCTCGCCGCCGCCCTCTCCACGGGCATCGCCGCCGAACTCGACAAACGGCTGCCGGAGACCGCCGACCCGGATGGGCCCGAGACCGGCGAACCCGCCTTCCGGGGCCCGCGCATCGTCATCCTCGTCGACGACTACGACATCCTCACCACCGCCGGACAGCAGCCCCTCGCTCCCTTCCTGCCGTACATCTCCTCCGCGCAGGACATCGGCCTGCACGTCGTCCTGGCGCGCCGCGTCGCGGGAGCCTCCCGCGCGCTCTACGAGCCGCTCCTGACCACCCTGCGCGAGACGGGCGCCACCGCCCTGGTGATGACCGGCGACCGCACCGAAGGACAGCTCTTTCCCGGCCTGTACGCCTCCCAGCAGCCGCCGGGCCGGGGCACCCTGGTCCGCCGCGGCCGACGCCACCAACTCGTGCAGACCGCGCTGACCGGGGCCGGAGAAGGAGAGTCGTGACCAAGGACGTCATCGCCCTCACCCCGAAGATGCCCGACACCTGGGCCCTGCTGGCCGGCCTGTACGCGGGCGGCCCGGAGGCAGCCGTGACCGCCGGGTCCCAGGGTGCCGTGCTGCGGCTGTGCGCCCCGGACGGCAGGCCCCTCGTGTCCGTGGAGGCCCCGCAGCTCGTCCAGGTCCCCGGCGAGGCCGAACGGCTGCTCGGGCGGGACATGCCCGTGCCGTTCTGGTGGACCGAGGCCCGGGCCTCCGGCGCCGTGCCCGGGGCCGAGCGACTGGCGGCATCAGTGTGCGGGCGGCTCGCCCTGCTGCTGGGCGGCGGCATCTGGCCCGAGCCGGCGGCGAGCACCGAGGTGGTGGACATGCCCGCGGCCGTCGCGCCGGACGACGGGCAGCCGGTCGTCGACGTCCTCACCGACACCACCTCGGTAGTCCTGGCCGACCGTCCCGTCCTCGCCCTGACCACCTGGCTGTCGGAGGTGCTGCGCGGCACCTCCGAGACGGACCGCGCCCTGCAGATCGTCACCCCGCCGCACGTCCGGCTCAGTGCCCCCGCCCGCGCCACCCTCCTCCAGGTTCCCAACCGCTGGGTCGTCCAGGACCCGGCACAGGGCTACTACGACGGGCTGTCCGGGACGGTGCTGCGCTGGCAGGACGGGACGTTCACGCCCGCGCTCGGGGCGGACGGCACCGCCTCGGTCGCCGAGGCGTTCGGCCGGACGTGCCCCACAGGGGACCGGCAACTCGTCGTGGCGTTCCGTACGACTCTCCCCGCGCACGAGGACGTCGTCCTGGGCGAAGCGCTCGAGGCGGCCTGGCGCGCGCTCACCGGTTCGGCCCCGGCCGGCTGGGGCACCGCGGAACCCGTCAACCTGCCCTGGTCACCACGCCGGCTGACCGATCTGGCCCGTGACCGGGCCCCCGAGCCGACCCATCTGCTCGTGACGGGGCATCCCGGCCGGCCGGCGCTGGCCTGGATCCGGATCACGCGGACCACCGCGGGCGTCGAGCAGGACTTGACGCTCACCCTCGGGTACGGGGAGGGTGAGGAACCGCCCCTGGAGGCGGTCGGGCCGCTTGCCGAGACCCTCGTCGTGGAACACGGTCTGACGACGATGCTGGCCTCGGTGCGGCGGGCCTCCCGCGATCTCACCACGCCTCCCGTGCTCCAGGCGCCGCCCGTCCCGGTCGCCTTCACTCTGGGCGCGCGGGACGTGCGGGGTATCGGGCTCACCCATGCCCGTCGCCCGCCCGTCGAGGTGCGGCCCGTCGTCCTGGGGCCCGCCGCCGAACCCGCCCTGCACTACCCACTGGGCGACGGGTCGGACGCCGGTGCCCTCATCGGGCTGCGCCGTCTGGCGGCGCATCTGCGGGCCGGTGTGCCGGGGACGGGGCCGGGGCGGCCGGAGGCTTGACGCCGTTCTCCGGGGGCAGCTCCCGGCCCACGTGTTCCAGGAACCGCGCCACCGTCTCGGCCAGCACCTCCCGCCCGTCCCGGGCCCACAGCCCCTCGTTGAACAGCTCGACCTCGATGGCGCCGGTGTATCCGGCCGCCTCCACGTACCCCTGCCACTCCCGCATGTCGATCGCGCCGTCCCCGATCTGGCCGCGGCCGTTGAGGACGCCCTCGGGCAGCGGGGTGGTCCAGTCGGCGAGCTGGAAGGTGTGGATGCGGCCGCCCGCGCCGGCCCGGGCGATCTGCTCGGGCGCCCGGTCGTCCCACCAGATGTGGTACGTGTCGACGGTGACGCCGACCTGGCGGGCCGGGAAGCGTTCGGCGAGGTCCAGGGCCTGGGTGAGGGTGGAGACCACGCAGCGGTCTGAGGCGTACATGGGGTGGAGCGGTTCGATGGCGAGGCGTACGCCGTGCCGCTCGGCGTACGGGCCCAGCTCGGCCAGCGCGTCCGCGATGCGCTCCCGGGCGGCGCGCAGGTCCTTGTCGCCGGCCGGGAGACCGCCGGAGACCAGGACCAGGGTGTCGGTGCCGAGGGTGGCGGCCTCGTCGACGGCGCGGCGGTTGTCGGCCAGGGCCCGCGCCCGCTCGTCCGCGTCGGTCGCCGTGAGGAAGCCGCCGCGGCACAGGGTGGTGACGGTCAGGCCCGCGTCGCGGACCAGTTTCGCCGCGGCCTCGACGCCGTACGCCTGGACCGGTTCGCGCCACAGGCCGACGTTGCCGACGCCGAGTTCGCGGCAGGCGGTGGTCAGTTCGGGCAGGGAGAGCTGCTTGACCGTCATCTGGTTGATGCTGAAACGCGCGAGATCGCTCACTGGTCCACTCCGTACAGCGACAGCAGGGTGCGCATCCGCTCCTCGGCCCGCTTCGGGTCCGGGAACAGGCCGAGGCCGTCGGCGAGTTCGTAGGCGCGGGCGAGGTGCGGCAGCGAACGGGCCGACTGGTGGCCGCCGACCATCGTGAAGTGGCTCTGGTGGCCCGCGAGCCAGGCCAGGAACACCACGCCCGTCTTGTAGTAGCGGGTGGGGGTCTGGAAGAGGTGGCGGGAAAGGGCGACGGTGGGGTCGAGGAGGGCGCGGAAGCCCTCCGTGTTCCCCGTGTCGAGGACGCGGACCGCCTCCGCCGCCAGCGGGCCCAGCGGGTCGAAGATGCCGAGCAGGGCGTGGCTGAAGCCCTGCTCGTCGCCGGCGATCAGCTCGGGGTAGTGGAAGTCGTCGCCGGTGTAGCAGCGCACGCCCTGCGGGAGGCGGCGGCGCAGCTCGACCTCGCGCCGGGCGTCCAGGAGGGACACCTTGATGCCGTCGACCTTGTCGGGGTGGGCGGCGATCACCTCCAGGAAGGTGCCGGTCGCCGCCTCGAGGTCGGACGAGCCCCAGTAGCCCTCCAGGGCCGGGTCGAACATCGGGCCCAGCCAGTGCAGGATCACCGGTTCGGCGGCCTGGCGCAGGAGGTGGCCGTAGACCTCCAGGTAGTCGTCCGGGCCCTGCGCGGTCGCGGCGAGGGCGCGGGAGGCCATCAGGATGGCCTGGGCGCCGGACTCCTCGACGACGGCGAGCTGTTCCTCGTAGGCCGCCCGGACCTCGCTGAGAGTGCCGGCGGTCAGTTGGTCGGTGCCGACGCCGCAGGCGATGCGGCCGCCGCACGCCTTCGCCTCGGCGGCGGAACGGCGGATCAGCTCGGCGGCGCCGGCCCAGTCCAGGCCCATGCCGCGCTGGGCGGTGTCCATCGCCTCGGCGACACCGAGCCCGTGGGACCACAGGTGGCGGCGGAAGGCGAGGGTGGCGTCCCAGTCGACGGCGGCGGGCGAGTCGGGGGTGGTGTCGGCGTAGGGGTCGGCGACGACATGCGCGGCGGAGAAGACCGTACGGGAGGTGAAAGCGCTTCCCGGGGAGAGCGCCAGGGGCTCGGCGCGGGGCTCGTGGGCGCGTACGGTGCCGTCGGCGTTCGGCAGGTGGAGGGTCACAGCGCGATCTCCGGCACGTCGAGGCGGCGGCCCTCGGCCGAGGACCTCAGGCCCAGTTCGGCGAGCTGGACGCCGCGGGCGCCGGCCAGCAGGTCCCAGTGGTAGGGGGCGTCGGCGTAGACGTGCTTGAGGAACAGCTCCCACTGGGCCTTGAAGCCGTTGTCGAAGTCCTGGTTGTCGGGGACCTCCTGCCACTGGTCGCGGAAGGCCTCGGTGGCGGGGATGTCCGGGTTCCAGACCGGCTTGGGGGTGGCGGAGCGGTGCTGCACGCGGCAACCCCGCAGTCCCGCCACGGCGGAGCCCTCGGCGCCGTCGACCTGGAACTCGACCAGTTCGTCGCGGTTGACGCGGACCGCCCAGGAGGAGTTGATCTGGGCGATGGTGCCGCCGTCGAGTTCGAAGACGCCGTAGGCGGCGTCGTCGGCGGTGGCGTCGTAGGGCTTGCCGTTCTCGTCCCAGCGCTGCGGGATGTGGGTGGTGGCCAGGGCGTGGACGGACTTCACGCGGCCGAACAGCTCGTGCAGGACGTACTCCCAGTGCGGGAACATGTCGACGACGATCCCGCCGCCGTCCTCGGCGCGGTAGTTCCAGGAGGGGCGCTGGGCGTCCTGCCAGTCGCCCTCGAAGACCCAGTAGCCGAACTCGCCGCGCACGGAGAGGATGCGGCCGAAGAAGCCGCCGTCGATGAGGCGCTTGAGCTTGAGCAGGCCGGGAAGGAACAGCTTGTCCTGGACGACGCCGTGCTTGATGCCGGCGGCGTTCGCCAGGCGGGCCAGCTCCAGGGCGCCGTCGAGGCCGGTGGCCGTCGGCTTCTCGGTGTAGACGTGCTTGCCCGCGGCGATCGCCTTCTTGATCGCCTCCTCGCGGGCGGAGGTGACCTGGGCGTCGAAGTAGATGTCCACGGACGGGTCGGCGAGGACCGCGTCGACGTCCGTGGAGACGTGCTCGAGGCCGTGCCGTTCGGCGAGCGCCTTCAGGGCGTGCTCGCGGCGGCCGACCAGGACCGGTTCCGGCCACAGCACGGTGCCGTCGCCGAGGTCGAGGCCGCCCTGTTCGCGGAGGGCCAGGATGGAGCGGACGAGGTGCTGGCGGTAGCCCATGCGCCCGGTCACACCGTTCATGGCGATTCGCACCGTCTTGCGTGTCACGTCGTTCCCTTCGTACGGGCGGTGAGGTGGAGGTAGTGCGGTACAGCAAGCGCTTTCTATGCCATACGAAGCTAGCCTGTGGACGGTGGTCTGGACAAGACCGGGGCCTGGGCGAGTTGTTCGAGGGGACGAACGGCGGCGGGCCGTGGTCGTAAGGTCACCTGGGACGGGACGGCGGTGCACGGCCGGTGTACGGCACAGGCGCGAGGCGGAGGACTAGGACATGACGGTGACCCTGGCGGACGTGGCGGCCCGCGCCCAGGTCTCCCCCGCGACGGTGTCGCGCGTGCTGAACGGGAACTATCCCGTCGCCGCCTCCACGCGCGAGCGGGTGCTCAAGGCGGTCGACGAACTGGACTACGTCCTCAACGGCCCCGCGAGCGCGCTGGCGGCGGCCACCTCCGACCTGGTCGGCATCCTCGTCAACGACATCGCCGACCCCTTCTTCGGCATCATGGCCGGCGCGATCCAGTCCGAGATCGGCGGGCCGGGCGGCAGAGCGGGCGGCGAGAGACTCGCCGTGGTCTGCAACACCGGCGGCACTCCGGAACGCGAGCTGACCTACCTCACCCTGCTCCAGCGCCAGCGTGCGGCGGCCGTCGTGCTGACCGGCGGTGCGATGGAGGACGCGGCGCACCAGGCGGCGGTGGCGGCGAAGCTGCGCAAGCTGACGGAGGCCGGGACGCGGGTGGTGCTGTGCGGGCGGCCGCCGGCTCCGCAGACCGGGGCGATCGCGCTGACCTTCGACAACCGCGGGGGCGGCCGGGAGCTGACCGAGCACCTCATCGGCCTCGGCCACCGGCGGCTCGGCTACATCGCGGGCCCGGAGGAACGGACCACCACCCGGCACCGGCTGGAGGGCCACCGCGCGGCGCTCGCGGCGCACGGCGTCGAGGAGGACGCCCGCTGGACGGTCCACGGCCGCTACGACCGGCAGTCCGGCTACGAGGCGACGCTGGAGCTGCTGCGCCGGGACCCGACGCTGACCGCCGTCGTCGCCGCGAACGACACCGTCGCGCTGGGCGCGTGCGCGGCGCTGCGGGACTCCGGGCTGCGGATTCCGGCGGACGTGTCGGTGGCCGGCTTCGACGACCTGCCGTTCAGCATCGACGCGGTGCCCGCGCTGACGACGGTCCGGCTGCCGCTCGCGGAGGCGGGGGCGCGGGCGGGGCGGATCGCGATGGGACGGGAGGAGGCGCCGATCGGGGGGATCGCTACGGTGCGGGGGGAGTTGATGGTGCGGGGGTCCTCCGGAGGGCCTCGGGAGTGAAGCCCGCGGGCGCTGTCCGCGCAGCCGACACACCCACGACCGTGTGGTACGCCCCGACGGCGGAGCGACTGGCGAGCGCCAGTGCGCTGGTGCTCAGGGAGACACACCGATCCAACGGGCCATGGCCTCGAAGGCGTCCAGTGCTCTCGAGTCGTTCGGTCCGAGAAGCCGCTTGCAGTCGTTGCCGAGGCTTTCGTACTGATCGGCCGCGCCGCGGGAGTCTCCTGACAGGCCGATCAGCTCCGCCAGTTCGAAGCGGGCTTCGATGAGTGGCGCGGTGGACTCCTCATGGCTCACTCGAAGGTGCCGCACACGTTGCTCTGCTTCGCGGATCTGGTGGACGTAGTCCGTGTTCACGTGTGGCGTGCCCACGTGTGCGTCCTGCTCCGGACCGCCCCGCCCGGAGTCAGGCGTGTACTCGACCCGGCGGATCGCCCGAATGACGTCCCGCGCGTGTTGTGGTCGCTGTTCGGGCCGCTTGGCCAGCAACTGCATGATCAACGCGCTGAGCATGTCGGGGACGCCCCGACGGACGTCGTTGGGAGAGACGGGCGTTTGCTGGAGGTGCATCAGTCCGACCGCCATGAGGTCGGAGTCACGGCTCGTGAAGGGCGGCGTGCCGGTCACCATCTCGTACATCACACAACCGAGGGAATAGAGATCGCTCAGGTGGTCCCCGGGATGCTGCTGCCAGCGTTCGGGGGCTGCGTAGCGCCATGTGGCTCCGGCACCGAGCGTTTCCGACATGTCCAGCAGCCGAGCCAGACCGAAGTCCACGATCTTCGCATTGCCCCGTTCGTTGATCATGATGTTCGCCGGCTTGATGTCACGGTGGACCACTTCCACATCGCCGGCGTCGGCCAGGCCTTCACAGACTTGTACCGACCAGCGCACCGTCTGTTCGAGGGTGAGCGCGTGCCCGTGCCCCATGTGCATGTCCAGCGACTTCCCGTCCACGTATTCCATCACCAGGTACACCTGCCCCTGGTCCTCTCCGCGGTCATGGATGGCGGCGACGTAGGGGCTCTGGATCCGCGCCATGGACTGCCACTCCTTCTCGAAACGCGCGCGCATGTCCTCGGTCAGTGACTCCCGGCGGTGCAGACCCCGCATGCGGTCCATGTCCATCAGCTTGACCGCCACGGGTCGGCCCAGCCTCCTGTCGTACGCCCGCCATACGTGGCCCATTCCGCCCTTACCCAGACGACCGTCCAGGCTGTACCTGCCGTCACCGAGCTCGCGCCCGCCCGTCACGCGGTCTCCTTCTCCGGCCCCGGAGCCCGTCCCTCCAGCGCTGCCGAGGAACGAATGCCACTCCTCCACTCCGCGAGCATCACTTCCAGCTCCCTGACCGCCTTCACCAGGAGCCAGCCTGCTTGCGTGCGCTGCCGCTCCCCGGCCTCGCGCCTGATGCGCCGACGGAACGGCGCGTGGGCCACCCCGACGACGGCTACGAGCACGAGCAGGACCATGACGGTGGACAGCGTCAGCAGGGTCGGCCCGCTCGCCCGAGGAATCAACACCAGACCGTCCAGGATCGCGAGACAACCGGCAGCACCGATCAGCCACCACGTGGGCACGATCGAATCGATCGCCTCATGCGTGCGCAGTTCCACGTGGTTCACCAGACTCTCGGCCGCACGGCCGACGTCGAAGACACGCACCGGATCCGTCGGGAAGTCGCAGGACCAGTCCTCGACGGACAGAGTTACCGTCGGAGGCAGCGACGAACCGGACGACTGAGCCATCGACAAGGCGGACAGCCGGACACTTTCCCACACGCATTCGAGCGCCAAGCGCCGCGCCGACGCCCCCATGCCCAGTTCGTCCGGCTGGAAGACGGCCCGTTCCAGCAAGGTCACGAAGTCGAGACGCTCGCCACCCCGTGCCGACTCGGCCACCGCAGCGGCGGCTGCCTCCTCGTCCCCTTCGCACTTGATCAGTGCCCGCAGCCGCGCCATACGAAGACGTACGTCCTCCTCATCCGGCTCCTCCTGGTCGATCAGGTGGTCCAGTGCGGTGTGCGTGAAATCCCGGCCGGAGGGACCTTCCTCAGCGGTCGGCAAGGACCTCAGGTATTCAAGGGCCCCTTCCAGAGCCGTGGCAGTGACCCAGCCCCGTGCCAGCGTGGGCCACTGCGCAGCGGCCAGCTCTCGCAGGACGGCGAAGCGCTCACCGGAAGGGTCACCGCCGAACTTCATCAAGCGACTGCTCCAGAGGGCAGCGTGCCGGCCCGCCGATGCCGTGCCTGGGCCCCTGAAAGCAGCCCGGTCCTCACGGAACCATCGAGTGACGGCCTCACGAGCGTACGTGTAGGCGTCGTAGCCGAGCTCGGAGTTTGCGATGGCCTCCAGGAGCACCGCGAACTCGGGCCCCAGATCGTCGCGGTCGAGGGAATTGAGGTAGCGGTCCATCCAACCGGCGGCCTCACTCAATAGCCCCAGGCGGGAGCAGGTGAGAGCCAGGAACAGCTTCGACTTGTCCGAATCGAGGTACATGGCGTGGGCCGTCGCCCTGGATACGGTGGCCTGCTCACACAGGTGCCGTGCTGCCAGGGCGGCGACCGCCGGGGCGAGCCAGTAGGTCGGCTCGGTGAGGAACTGCTCTCTCACACAGGCGTGGACAGTCTCCCTGTCCACAAGCCCCTTCGTCACTGCCTGGTTCGTCAGGGTGTTCGTGAGGCCGCGGGCCAGGGCCCGCACCCGCCGCCGACCGGCGAAGTCGGCCTTCCACATGACGATCAACTGTGTCAGTTCGGCCTGCGCGTTGGCGACGACCTGGTGCCGGCCGTACCGCTCCACGAAGTCCGTCAGTGTCTCGTGTGTCGTGTCGACCGTCTGTCGCACCTCCTCCACGGCGTGGCCTGCCGACAGCACCCCGCCAGTGATCTTTTCCTGTTCGCTCCGTAGAGCCGACAGCTCCAGGCGCACAGTGATCACTTCCTTACGAAAAGCCTCCATTTCCGCCTGGACAGGTTCGAGTAGCTCCTCCAAGACGGACTGCTGCTCTTCCAAGATTCTCCCCCGACTGCACCCCGCACCCGCGTCTACGCTCGGATGCCTGCGGAACATCGACCGACGCGTCTAGTATTTCCGGAAGTTCAGTGGTCGTGGGCCGAAACGGGGGGAGAAGGCATGTACCGCGACAACAGCGCCATCAGCGATCTGTTCTTCGGCCGGGACGACGCAGAGAATGATCTTACGGACGGCCTGCTCAATGGCATGGTCTTTCAACAGAATTACGCCTACCGCGAGGCGCTTTCCGGCCGAAAGTCACTGATCATTGGCCGAAAAGGCGCAGGCAAAAGCGCCATATGCCGCCGACTCGCCGATCCCGACGGGCATCCTGGGGCCACCGTGGTGATCACCCCGGACGACGCAGCTGGTGACGAGTTGCGACGCTTCGAGTTGCAGGGTGTTTCCGGTGATACGGCCAAGTCCCTCATCTGGCGTTACGTCTTCGCCGTGCACGCGGCGCGGCACCTGTGTGAGCACGCACGCGCCGCACACGGCTGGCGCACGCGCGCATCGGTCCGGGCTCTACGCCGCTTTCTCTCCGAGAACGACGAGATGGAGCAGGAAGGCCTGTACGACCGGCTGCGTCGCGGGACCAGAGGGCTCCAGTCCGCGAACCTGTCCCTCGCCGCATTTGGGTTCGAGGCCGGGTTCGGGCTGGCCGGCGCTTCGGAGGGAGCACGCGCCAGTAGGCAGCTCGAAGTGATCGAGGAGGGAGTGGCGAAGGCGTTCGACGAACTCGGCTGTGGGGACGCACATCCCCCACTGCTCTTCCTGGTCGATCAACTGGAGCAAATATGGACCATCGATCCGGACAGCCACGCCCTTGTCGCAGGCCTGCTTCTCGCAAGCAAACAAGTCACAGGACGGTATTCCGGCGCGGTCCGCTGCACGCTGTTCCTCCGGTCGGACATCTACGACAGGCTGCACTTCAGCGAGGCCGACAAATTCCACAGTGATGAGTTGCGGATCATCTGGACTCAGGAGGAGCTGGCCCAAATGGCCCTCGCGAGAGCCGCGGCTTCACTCAAGACCGATCTTCAGCCGGAGCAGCTGTGGGGTGTCCTCTTCTGTCCTTCCGTGTCCGGAGAGGCGACACCGGAGTACCTGTACAGACGTTCTCTCCCCAGGCCCAGGGACACCATCCAGTTCCTCAACGCCTGTCGGGACGTCGCAGATCAGCGCAACCACCGGCACGTGGAAGAAGAAGACGTCCTGACCGCCACTGAGCAGTTCTCACGGTGGAAGTTGACAGACCTGGCGCGGGAATACGCCGTGACGCATCCCTTCCTCAGCAGCTTGTTCCTGCTGTTCGACAACTACGGATATGTCGTTATGCGGTCCGCACTGGCGTCCCGCTTCGACGCCCACCGGCATCGATTGCACGAGGAGTTCACCGACTACGCCGAGAGCCTGACCACTCAGGGCGTCATCGACGTCCTCTTCGGCATCGGTTTCCTCGGAGTGAGGAGGAACAATCAGGTCGTCTACATGGACGGCGCACAGACGCCTCCTCAACCCGAGGAGGAGGAGTTCCACGTGCATCCGTGCTTCCGGCCCGCTCTGGGCGACAGAGGGCCCGTGGGCCTGGCCGCCTACAGCCCTCGCAGATCACGCGGCATCCATGGGGGTGTCTCCCAGTTGGCGATATCGTCGGGCTCGGACGCGTCACTCGCCGTGAGTCGCGACTCGCGTCTGCTGGGTGATGTCACCCGGTCGTGTGAGCGCCTCCTCCGGCAACTGCTGCGAGCAGGTCTGCCGCTCGACATGCGAGGAGCAGTACAGACACAGATCGGTCATGTACTCGACGACGCCCGACGCGCGCGGGACGACTTGGGCCGCGGCGCCTCCATCGACGTCACTCACCATGTGCTCACCGCATCCGGGTACCTGGGCGCCCTGGCCATTCAGCTGAGGGAATCCGGCATCCACGACGACCCCCTGACTCGTCGCCTGGAGGACGAGGCCAAGGCCCTGATCCGGGCGGCAGGGGGCGCACTCGGCGGAGGCGGCGGATCGAATTCGTCCCCGTGAGGTGGTGGTGCTCCGCTCGCTCCCGCTCGAGGCAGGGGTGACCTGGCAGCGGAGTACGACCGGCACTGGGCGTACACCCCCGCAAGGGCGGGTACGCTCCGTCACCATGAAGCTGGCGTTCTCCACCCTCGGTGTCCCCGGCCTGTCCCTGCGCGACGTGCTGGAGCTCGCGACCGCGCACGGCTACCACGGTGTCGAACTGCGCGCCCACCCGGAGGAACCGGTGCACCCGGGCCTGACGCCCGACGAACGGGCCGCGGTCGTGGCCGGGTTCGAGGCGGCGGGCGTCGAGCCGCTGGGCGTGGCGGGGTACGCGCGGGTCGCCGCGCCGGGCGACGACGACGCCGTGCTCGCCGAGGTGCGCGGCCTGCTGGAACTGGCCCGTGATCTCGGCGCCCCGTACGTCCGGGTCTTCCCCGGCGGGGGCGGTGAGCAGAGCCCCGAGGAGGCCGACGCGACGGCCGCCCGGCGGCTGGGCACGGCCGCCGAGTACGCCGCCGACCTCGGCGTGCGCATCCTCCTGGAGACCCACGACTCGCATCGCACGGGCGCCGACGCGATGCGCGTCCTCGGTCTGGTCGGGCACCGGCAGGTGGGTGCGCTGTGGGACGTGATGCACACCTGGCTGGGCGGCGAGGAACCCCCCGAGAGCTACCTGGCCCTCGCCCCGCACCTCGGGTACGTCCAGGTCAAGGACATCGCCTCCGCCGACGACACCACCCCGCTGCCGCTCGGCGCCGGTGTGCTGCCGCTGGGCGAGTGCGTGGAGGTGCTCTCGCGCGAGGGCTGGGACGGCTGGCTGTGCTGGGAGTACGAGAAGCGGTGGTACGAGGCGGCCGACCCGCTGCCCGGTCTGCTGGACGCGGGGCGTGAGCACCTGGTGCGGCTGCTCAACGAGTCGGCCTGACGGCCGGGCTCACGAGGCGGGCGCCAGTTCCGTGACGGGCCCGTCGAAGGACGCCCGCAGGCGCCGGTCGTGGGAGACGACGACGAGAGTGCCCTCGTAGGAGGCCAGGGCGGCCTGGATGTCTTCCATCAGGGCGGGCGAGAGGTGGTTCGTCGGCTCGTCGAGCAGCAGCAGACCGTGCGGTTCGGCGACCAGGCGGGCCAGTTCCAGGCGGCGTCGCTGCCCGGTGGAGAGGTCACCGACGGGCCGGTCCAGGTCCGCCGCGCGGAACAGGCCGAGGGCGAGCAGCGTATCGGCGCGGTCCTCACCGAAGGACGCGCGTACGGATCGGCGTTCCTCCTCTGCGGTCATGGGCGCGGCCACCTGGCGCAGGAAGCCGGCCCGCGCGGGGCGTCGTACCGTCGCGCCGGGCTCGGGGGCCAGTTCGCCGGCGAGGACCCGCAACAGGGTGGTCTTGCCCGCGCCGTTGGGGCCGGTGACCAGCAGCCGTCCGCCTGCCGGGACGCGCAGGGCGTCCAGGGCGAGGCGGCCGGGCACGCGCAGGCCGGCCAGCTCCACGCCGCCGTCGTCCGCCGTGCCCCGGAGTGCGGCGGTGAACCGCAGGGGTTCGGGCGGGGCGGGGGCCGGGTTCTCGGTGAGGCGGTGCAGGCGCTCGCGGGCGTTGCGGATGCGGCCCATGGCGCCGTGCGCCCGGGAGCGGGCCCGGAAGGCACCCGCGCCGCTGAACGCCCAGGGGCCCTTGCGCGGGATCGCGTCGAGGCGTCCGATGTGGGAGTCGGCGAGGCGGGACTGGCGGGTCACCTCGGCCCGCCACTCCTCGTACTCCCGAGCCGTACGGGCGCGTTCGGCGGCCTTCGCCGTGAGGTAGCCCTCGTAGCCGTCGCCGTAGCGGCGTACCGAGCGGGTGTGGTCGTCGACCTCCAGGACCACGTCGGTGACCCGGTCGAGGAAGGCGCGGTCGTGGGTGACGGCGACGACGGTGCCCCGATGTGCCCGCAGGCGCCCCTCGAGCCAGGCCACGGCCTCGTCGTCCAGGTCGTTGGTGGGCTCGTCGAGCAGCAGGAGCTCGGGCGCCGAGGCGAGGGTGGCGGCCAGGGCGAGCCGGGAGCGCCGGCCGCCGGAGAGGGTGCCGAGCCGCCGGGCGCGGTCCAGGCCGGCCGGCTCACCGAGGTGGCGCAGGGCCACGTCGACTCGGCGGTCGGCGTCGTATCCGCCCCGTGCCTCGAACTCCGCGACGAGTGCGGCGTACCGGTCGTAGGCGGCCGGTTCGTCGCCGTCCAGGGCGGCGCCCGCCTCGCGGATGCGGCGTTCGAGGAGGCGCAGGTCGCTCAGGGCGAGGTCGACGGCGTCGCCGACGGTGGCCGAGGCGGGCAGGTCCAGGGTCTGCGCCAGGTGTCCGACGCCGCCCGGGGCGATGACGGTGACCTCCCCGTTGTCGGGGCGTTCGGCGCCGGCCAGGAGGCGGAGCAGGGTGGACTTGCCGGAGCCGTTGTCCCCGACGACGGCGACCTTCTCGCCGGGCCGGACGGTGAACGACACCCGGTCCAGGACGACGTGGTGGGTGTAGCGCTTGGTGACGTCGGTGACGGTCAGCTGGGAGGCGGCGGGGCGGGCGGCGGTGGGTGCTGCGGCGCTTGGGAACAAGTGGGGCCCTTCGGTGGACTACTGAGGGATCAGACGAGACGTCTCGTCTCGTTGTGTCGGTGACTCTACGCCGGACGCGGCCGGAGCGCAAGACGCGGCGTCTCGTTCCGTTCTCCGTCGGCGGGGTGACAGCGAGGCCAGCGCCACCCCGCCCACCAGCAGCACCGCCGCGCACCACCGCAGCCCGGTCACCGGCTCACCGAGGAAGAGGGACGCCGACGTCATGCCGAAGACGGGCACCAGCAGGGAGAAGGGCGCCACCGTGGACGCCGGGTGGCGGCGCAGCAGCCAGCCCCAGGCGCCGAAGCCGAACACGGTCGAGACCCAGGCGACGAAGAGCAGCGCGCCCGCGCCCTGCCAGTCCAGTCCGCGCAGCGCCGCGAGGTCCCGGGAGGCGCCCTCCGTCAGGAGGGAGAGACCCAGGAGCGGGAGCACGGGGACGGTGGACACCCACACCATGAAGTTCAGGGCGTCGGGCGGGGACGCCTTGCGGGTCAGGACGTTGGACAGGCCCCAGGCGGCCGCGGCCCCCACCACCATCGCGAAGGCGCCCAGCGGGCCGGAGGCGCCCTCGTCGACCGCCGCCACGACGATGCCGGCCAGCGCCACCAGCATGCCCAGTACCCCGACGCGGGACGGGCGTTCGCCGAGTACCGCCGCCGCGATCACCGCCGTGAACACCGCCTGGATCTGGAGGACGAGGGACGACAGGCCGGCCGGCATGCCCGCGTCCATGCCGACGAAGACGAGGCCGAACTTGGCGACCCCCAGCACCAGGCCCACCGCCACGATCCACTTCCAGGCCACCTTGGGGCGGCCCACGAGGAAGACGGCGGGGAGCGCCGCCGCCAGGAAGCGCAGGGCGGAGAAGAACAGGGGCGGGAAGTGGTCGAGGCCGATCTCGATGACGGTGAAGTTCACGCCCCAGACGGCGGCGACGAGCACGCCCAGGAAGAGGTGGGAAGGTCGCATGCGTCGAGGATCGCCTTCCGCGACCGTGAAGCACCAGCGATGATTGCTGCACGGTTGGATGTAGCGTTTCTAAGCCTTCAATGCTTCGGGTGTTCCGGGAGTCGTCATGCTGGACCTTCAGCGGCTGCGTGCCCTGCACGCCGTCTCCGTGCACGGCACCGTCGGCGCGGCCGCCGCCGCGCTGGGCTTCACGCCGTCCGCGGTGTCCCAGCAGATCGCCAAGCTGGAGCGGGAGACCAGGACCGTGCTCCTGGAGCGGGAGGGACGCGGGGTGCGGCTCACCGACGAGGCGTGGCAACTGGCCTCGGCCGCGCGTGAGCTGCTGGCCATCGTGGAGCGGACCGAGACGCGGCTGGAGGAGCGGCGCGGGGTGCCGGCGGGGCGGCTGACCGTGGCGGCGTTCGCGTCCGCGGCGCGCGGTCTGCTGCCGGCCGTGCTGGCCGACCTCGCGGCGCGGCATCCGGCGCTCGACACGCGGCTCACCGAGGTCGACCCGCATCTGTCGGTGGACCTGGTGGCGAAGGGCGCCGTCGACCTGGTGGTGGCGCACGACTGGGACATCGCCCCGCTGCCCGCGCCGGCCGGGGTGGAGCAGGCGGTGATCGGGGACGACCTGTGCGATCTGCTCGTGCCCGAGGGGCACCGTTTCGCGGGGCGGGGCACCGTGCGGCGGGAGGAGCTGGGCGGGGAGCGGTGGATCTGCCAGCCGCCGGGGCGGGTCTGCCACGACTGGCTGCTGCGGACCCTGCGGGGCGCGGGGCACGAGCCGGACGTCGTCCACCAGGCCGACGAGAACCCGACGCTCGTCGCGCTGGTCGCGGCCGGGCTGGGCGTCGCCCTGATCCCCCGCCTGGGGCGCGGGCCGCTGCCCGCCGGGGTGGTGGAGGTGGCGCTGGACCCGATGCCGGTACGGCGCCTGTACGCGCTGTGGCGCACGGGCGCGGCGCGCCGTCCGGCGATCGCGGAGACGGTGCGCACCCTGAAGTCCCACTGGCCGAACGTCGCCACCCGCCCCGTCCCTGTCACACCGTCCCCCGCCGCCCCCACGCCCGCCCGGGCCGACTGACCGCTGCGCGGGGCGGGGGGGGAGGAGGGGAGGGGGCGGGCGGCCCTCACGTCGGCCCGAGCCGGGCGGCTCCGCGATCGGGAGGCGGCGCAGTGCCGGGAG
>NZ_JAGMUF010000138.1:0-228 GCF_019049125.1 Streptomyces sp. AC602_WCS936
CGGCACGGTCCTGTCGAAGGAGGAGCCCGACACGGCGAAGTACGCGGAGCTCGAGGTCCGGTCCCTGACCGGCACCGGAGCCCACTGATCCACCCCGCGCGGGGGCCCGTCGTAGAGATCTACGACGGGCCCCCGCCGTACGTCGTAGGGATCGGCCCGCTGTCGATGTCGGACCCGTCACGTAGGCTCGCAGGTGTCGGAGGAGAGAAGTGCTCCGCCGATCCGCGT
>NZ_JAGMUF010000139.1:0-335 GCF_019049125.1 Streptomyces sp. AC602_WCS936
GCCGGCCGCCAGGCCGCGGGGCCGGGCGCCAGGACGGCCCCGGAACCCGCCCGCGGTGTTCCGGCGCAACCACGCCACGGCACCATGGCCCGCGCGGCGGTCCACTGAGCCGCACGAGCCCCACCGCACCGCCGCACCACCAGTCCCCGAGCCCGGTCACGGGAGCCGCAGGTCCGCGCGGGGCGGCGGAACCGACCGCATGTCCGCAGCAGCGGGACAGCGGAAAGGTTCCGCCGCCCCGCGCGGCCATGTGGCGGCCAGGTGTGCGGGTGGCGCCCCGAACTGGCGTGTACGCGGCGCATATCGACCGTTTCCCAGCGGTGGAAAGCACCTTG
>NZ_JAGMUF010000023.1:0-60869 GCF_019049125.1 Streptomyces sp. AC602_WCS936
TGGGAACGACGCGACGACATCCACGAAGCCTTCCTCAGCCTCGCCATCTGCCTGATCACCCACCGCCACGTCCAACGCCTTTGTTAGGACCTCTTACTGAGCCGGTCCTGCCGGCGCCATTACCGGCACCGACGGGGGCGCCGCCCGAGTGGGCCGCCAAGTGTGGGCGACGGCCAGTGGGGAGGTCCCTACCGCTTCCCCGCCGTGCAGGGAGCAGGAGGCGGGGGGCACTGATCGTCACGTCGCAGGGAACGTCCCCGCGGGCGCGGGGAGCAGACCGCGACCAGACTCGTGGCCGCGCCCTGGTCGGGACCATCCCCGCGGATGCGGGGAGCAGGGCGGCTCCCTCTCCGAGCGCCTGCGGAAGTGGGGACCATCCCCGCGTGTGCGGGGAGCAGTTCGCGTTGTCCTGGAGAGCCCTGATCGCCTCGGGACCATCCCCGCAGGTGCGGGGAGCAGAACTCCCGTTCGGCGATGACAGCGCGCAGGACGGGACCATCCTCGCAGGTGCGGGGAGCAGATCCGGTCTGGGCTCAGGCCGGCGGCCCACGCGGGACCATCCCCGCGGGTGCGGGGAGCAGGGCGAGCAGCCGCTCAGCGTCGGCCGGCGCCGGGGACCATCCCCGCGGGTGCGGGGAGCAGCAGCAGTGAACGCAAAGGGCACGCACGGCGGTGGGACCATCCCCGCGGGTGCGGGGAGCAGATCCGCACCCAGTTGTGCGGGTCCGCCAGCCAGGGACCATCCCCGCGGGTGCGGGGAGCAGTACATGGGATGGAACACCCTCACGATGCAGGCGGGACCATCCCCGCGGGTGCGGGGAGCAGCATCGGCATCGACAACATCCCCCAGGAGTGGGGGGACCATCCCCGCGGGTGCGGGGAGCAGACTGCTTGACCTGGGAGTTTATGGTCGCAGGGGCGTGTTTTCAGTAACTTCTGCAGAATCCGGCAAATAGGGCATGGGTGGCGTGGACTCGGACGGCGTCAAACCGTAGGCCCGGACCAAGACCTGTAGGCCACGGTCACCGTCCCGCAGCGGGGTTCTTAGCCGAAGCAAGCGACCTCACCCGGCTGAGCCTCTCCCCTGCCCCTGGGCCCCGGAACGCAGGCGCCGGACGTGCTGTCGCCGCAGCCCGAAACGTCGGCGTCGTCGGAGTGGCAGCTTTGGGGACGGAACGGCCGTCTCAAGGTTCGCGCCCTCCATGAGCCCGCCGTGTTGCCCGATCCGCTCAGACGCCGAGAGAGGTGCGGATGGCCGCGATCTCGTCGAGCAGCTCCTCCATGCGTTCGAAGCCCCGGTCGACGCAGCTCAGGTCGACCCCGCATTCCGCCTGCCGGGCCCGCAGCAGCGGGTGCAGTGCCACGGAGACCGGGAAGGCGAAGGGATCGAGGTTCGGGGCTCTCTCCTGGAGCAGACCGAGGCTGTCGCGGGTGCCGTCAGAAACGGAGAGCCACCTGTTGAAGCGGTCGTATCCGATCACACCGGCATTGATCCCCTTCGTCCAGGTGGAGAACAAGGCGGCCAGACTGGTGGCCGCTCGAACCGCGTCCCACGCGTCCGGGGCGATCTCATAGCGCCAGATCTCGCCTTCGTACTCGCCGGCCAGCACGAAGGTGTAGACGACCGTGCCGAAGTGGAACAGCGGCAGTTGATGCCGCCAGGGAAACGGCACGCCGACGGAGAGCGACAGGGTGTCGAGTGCCTCCCCGTCGGCCGGCCACGGGAGCAGCTCGCCGCCGTCGGGCAGGAGCCGTTGCGCATGCCACCCCTGGGACTGGAGCCAGCTCACCTGTTCAGCGACATGGTCGACGTCGAAGAGTCGGTGGATGAGGTCCGGTGGAGGCCGCACGCCGGGCGGTGTGTCGGCTGCGGGCCAGGTGAGGCCCGCAGCCGACGCCGCCGCCCGGTAGCCTCTCGCTGCCTCACGCAGCGTCGGCATGTCATCGAGCATTACGCTGCCTTCACGGCGAGGTGCCTTCCGTACGGACTTCTCTTCCGGCTGGTGTGGCCGCCGGCATCACGGGAGTGCCTTGGGTTCCATGCACAGATCGGTTCCGCCCGGGTTGATCCGGAATCCGAAGCTCGGCCCTTTCGCCTCGACCCAGGGCTTGATCGGCAGCACGATGAACTTGTCGGTGTCCTTCACCTTGCACTTGCCGTAGAACGCGGAGAGGTCGTTGGCCTGAGGCATCGACTCCGAGTTCGGCACCGGCTTCAAGGAAGCAGTCAGACCCGACAGGTCGACCGCCTGGTCCGTCGCCCAGAACGGGAACTCGTCGCAGGTCTTCGCGACCCGCCCGTTGCAGACGTTCGGCTGGAACTTCGGGTTCTTGTCGTACCAATTGCGGTCGTAACCCGCGGTCGTCGCAGCCTGTCCCCTCTTGCTGTACCCCGGGTAGAACCACTTGGACCGCGCAGGGGGCTGCGGGTAGCTTCCGTTACCCATGGCCTCCACGATATGAGTTCCGGTCTCCAGCATGGGGGCGCGCCGGTAGTTCGTTCCGCCGGGGACGTAGACGACGACGTCGTCGTCGCATGCCGCGATTCCCTGGGTGCCGCGCTGGGCGGTGCACGCCGCGTCGATGACGCGCTTGAGGTTCGCGTCCTCGCTGTCGTCCCAGGCGAAGGGAAGCTTGTCGCGGCCGGCTATCTCCTTCGTCGTCGTAATCACCTGGGCGTACGCCTTCAGGCTGTTGTACCAATCGCCGTCGTCGAGGTGCCAGTCCTCGAAGGTGGTGAAGTCGTCGTAGTGGTGGATCGGGTATTCGAGCAGTCCTCCGATGGCTATCTCGCTGGGGAAGAGGATCGCCCAGAGCACGCCGAGCGCGATCCCGACGACGATCCCCACGATGGTGACTACGACGAAGGTGGCGACGGCGGAGGTAGCGGCCGCACCCGCTGCGGCCTCGACGGCCACCGTCGGAGGCGCCAGCAGCAGCGCGCAGGCGCTCTGGGCGCACCAGGCGACCGTCTGGACCGCGTCTCCTGGCACGAACTGCGCCCCCACCTGGCCGGTGGTGCCGCTCAGCGGGTCGATGGCCGGCCCCTTGCCGGGCGGGGACACCTCCTCGAGCAGGTCGGTGACGTCGTCGTCGCAGTCGAGCTTCTTGTCCTCGTCCAGCGGAAGGTTGTCCTCGATACAGGTGGCGTCCGCAGCGGTGTAACAGCCCGCGAACACCTGCGTGGCCCCTGCCGGCACCGGAACGTCGGCGCGCAGGCTCGGCGCGATGTAGAAGTCGCCCCCCTGCGCGGCGCACTGTGAGCCCTCGCTGGTCACCTGCTGCGTGACCGCTTCGGGCACTGCGGGTTCGACGGCTGAGGTGATGAACTCGCCTCCGAAATCCCGCACCTTGGTGCCGTCCTCACCGATCGCGTCCACCCGCAACGTGTGCGAAGTGAGCGATTCGAGGGGCTCGATCGGGAATCTGATGACGTTGTCCGCCGTGCACGGATCCGCCGGAGTACCCGCCGTGTCCTCGCAGTACTGCTTCAGCGAGAACTCCTCGTACAGAGAACCGTCGAGGAAGGCCCGGTAGGTGACGTCGTAGGCGGGATCGGGGTGCCAGGTGGCGAGGGCGCCACCCTCTCCCGGATCGAACTCCAGCCCGACGGGTTCCGGCGGCTTCTGAGCGGTGCGGAAGGTCGCCGTGGCGGGCGTCGGCGACTTGTTGCCGGCCAGGTCGACGGCCACCACGGACACCGTGTGCTCGGTCTCCGGCTCCAACCCCGTGATGGTGAACGAGCGGGTGCCGCTGTTCGTGCGGTGCGGGGTGCCGCCGTCGACCGTGACCTCGTAACCGGCGAGGCCGTAGTTGTCGGTTGCCGCGGCCCAGGTCGCCTTCGCCGAGTACGCCGTGATGTCGCCGACGGTCAGACCGGTGGCGTTGCTCGGCGGGATGTTGTCGACGACAGTGACGGAGCGCAGGATCCTCGCGTGCCGCTTGGGCTCGCGCTCGGCGCGGGTGCACACCAGGTTCTCGCCCAGCTCGGGCGGCCGAAGGCGCGTCTGCCACGACGAGGCCCAGGCCGCGACCCCGTCCGGTGGCGGGCCGAGGGTGAAGTCGGTCGTCACCAGCTTGCCGACCGATACGTCGACCATCGTCGCGTGCTTGTGCAGAACGCCGGCGACGTCGATCTTCCCTTCTTCGTCGACGGCGACCTCGGTGCCGTGTTCCGGTGCCTCGAGCCGGATGGAGGGGTGGTCCTCCTCCTGCGGCGGGGTCATGCCCGCGCATGCCGCGGGGACGAGCTTGGCCGGTTCGGCCGCCGCCGCCTCGGGCGCCGGTAGGCCCATCAGCGTCACCGGGAGCGCCAACGACACGGCAACGGCTGTCGTCCGTAACCTATTTCGGAAGTACCTGTTCCGCATTGCCCCCTCCAGTCACATAAATGCCACTGCGTGCCGCGATGGTAGAGGGGCCGCCGCCAGTTGTCATGACCTCGCAAAAATGTTGGGTGGCCTGGATGCTGGCCGAGGCCGCATTCAGGGCCTTGACATGCCGAACCAGTTCGTCGCCGGATGCCGGGCAGGTACCTCCTGAGGCTCCGTACGCCGAAACGACCGGGACCATCCCCGCGGGTGCGGGGAGCAGGCGCTGATGCCCAGGGCCTGGACACCATCGGCGGGACCATCCCTGCGGGTGCGGGGAGCAGTTCGGGCCCGGCGACGTGGGCGATCAGCTCGGCGGAACCATCCCCGCGGGTGCGGGAAGCAGTCGGGCGGGGTGATGGACAGGCCGACGACGCGGGGACCATCCCCACGGGTGCGGGGAGCAGATGCACGGCCATCAGTACGTCGTCATCGACTCGGGACCATCCCCGCGGGTGCGGGGAGCAGGCACTGCCGTCCGCCGGCCAGCCGCTGGAGGCGGGACCATCCCCGCGGGTGCGGGGAGCAGTCCGAGCTCCGGCCCGGGAAGGTCGTCGTGCCGGGACCATCCCCGCGGGTGCGGGGAGCAGGGTACGCCGGCGATCTCGTTGATCCGGTGGATGGGACCATCCCCGCGGGTGCGGGGAGCAGCGCGCTGTCGTCGACGTCGAGGACGGCGAGCAGGGACCATCCCCGCGGGTGCGGGGAGCAGAACTCCTTTCGGAGTGCGCCAAGTTTGGCGTTGGGACCATCCCCGCGGGTGCGGGGAGCAGTGGTTCATCCGTCTGACCAGCGCCATGTTCCTGGGACCATCCCCGCGGGTGCGGGGAGCAGACTCTTCGACCTGCAAGTTTATAGCCGCCGAAGCGTGTTCTCAGGGACTTTGAAAGATTCCGGCAAATTAGGCATTGCAGCCGATAACGCAATGAAGGCCGAGCGAGCTCCGCCCTACGTCAACCTCGCAATGCCCCGCACCCCGAAGGACCGGTGACAACGCGACAGCCTCCCCTCCCCCGCTCTCACCCGAGACGGCCGCTCCCACCTGCAGAGCCTGTTCCTCCGCCTCAACACCCAGCCCTCAGCGTTATCCACAGGGCGCCCCGCGTCGCCGCCACCGAGTGAGACGATCACTGCCTGACTGAGCGAGACAGGGAGTAACGGAGTGTCACTGCCGGACAGGTTGAAGCCCTTGGACTCGGCCCTGGATTCGACGGACCGGGCCCAAGTCATGGCAGCCGCCTGGGAAGCCTTCGCCGTGGCCGAACAGGTGGCGGACGAGGTCGCTTTCGAGGAAGGCGGCGACGAGCTTCAGGCCGTGATCGCCGCGCAGGCGAGTGCGGCGGGCCGGAGCCTGCTGCCGCTGCCCGGAGCCGGACGTCCCGTCGACGTGCCGCCTCTGTCGCCCGGTGCGGAAGGGCTCGCCCCGTACGTGGAGCTGCTGCGTCACGTTCAGGCGACCCTTGAGCGTGCGGCTGCCGAGCCCGGGGCGGAAGAAGACGGCCGGACGGCGGTGCGGGAGGCCGCCGGCAAGGCCGCGACCGCCGCCGGGGCGCTCCTCGCCACACGGGAGCGGTAGACGTGCCCACCACGCTGGGAGAACTGAGCGAGACCGCCAGTCGCAATCTGCGCGAGGTCATCTCCAACACCCTCATGCCGGACGATGCCCGAGAACAGTCCGTCGTGGTCAGACAGCTGGCCGACCTGGTCAGGCACCTGCAGACGACACTGGAGAGCGCCGGGGAGCGGCCCCGGCGGGCGAACCCCGGGCCCGCCACCCACCTGGCCACCGCCCAGAGCGCCCTGCGCCGCGCAGCCGGACGGTTACCCGCCCTCGACGACGAGATCGCCGCCCTGCACCACGACACTCCGCTGGCCCGTGCGGTACGGGCCACGGCCGCCGTCCAGGACCTCATCGCCAGTCACCGCGGGCGGGACGGCATCCCGGTGACGCCGTACGCCCTGGCGTTCACGGAACGACCCGCCCGCGCCTACCTGGTGCACCGCTCGGCCGAGCTGGCATGGGGAGCGGCCCGAGTGGCCCAGGCGCTGGCGGAGACCGTCAGCGGTGACGCCACCGCTGCGCAGCTCTACGTCACGCGCGGAAACCTCGACCTTGCCTCGGTGTTCGGCCGCGCCGCCGAGGGACAGAGGAACCGGGCCATCGAAGCGTTCCCGCTCGTGCCGCCGCTCGAGCCACGTCCCGCTCTGCGCACCGATACGGCCGCAGGCGTCTCCGCGTACCTCGCCGACGACTGCGAGCGCCTGTCCCGGACCGCTTTCGAGGCCCTGCACGGCCGCGGCGAGCGCGGCTTGAGCGGGTCCGACGTGCAGCAGCTGGCCCGATGGCGTGCGATGAGCGGTCTGCTGTCCGGCCGTCTCCTGCTCCACGCCGCCGCGCACGCCGAACCGCATACCGCCGAGGCGCTGCGAGAGGCCGCCGGCCGGCTGCGGACGGCGGCACAGGCCTGGCAGCAGACCGCAGCACGATGGAACCGGGTCGTCGACCTCTCCGACCCCCGCGTCCACCCGAAGCTTCCGCTGCCCAGCTACGACCTCGCGCGCAGCGGCCAGTTCGTGCGGATGCCCAGGACGCCTCCGCATCCCGCCCTGCTCACCGCGCACGCACACGCGACACGCATCGGGCAGCTGCTGTACGGCATGGACTGGAACCCGGAGACGCCGGGCCGCCCGGCCCAGCGGGACGCCCGCGAGGTCCTTGCCGACGTTGGAGGCCTGGCTGAGCTGACCCAGACGCTGTACCGGGTGGCGGCGACCGGGTGGCAGCTCGCCGCTGCGATGCCCTCAGTCGTCCGGCACATCGAATCCACCTTGGTGACCGACAACATCGACCACCGTCCGTCGGAGGCCGTGCACCGCTTCTACCCCCTGCCCCGCCATCAGACGGGACGGCTCGCAGAGCGCTACGAGCACGTCATGGGGGCGGAGCAGGAGGCCGCCGCCGGCATCCTGCGCACGGCGCCCCACACGGGCATGGACACCGCGCGCGCCCGACTGGACGCGGCCGCCCACCAACGGATCCGATCCGGTCAACCGTGGTTGCCCATCGACATGACGGCGACGGCTGAACAGCAGTCGGGCACCCCGCAGCCTTCGGCCCGGGCTGCCCGGTCACGGTCGACCACAGTGGCCGCGGCCTCCCAGCTGCCGACCGCAGAAGGGGCCTCTCCATCACGGCTACGCGAATCGGGGGCCCCGCAGCAACCCCAGCGGGGCCGAGGCCGCCGTGCATGACCTCGTGACCGGCCGAGCCATCCCGCAGTCACGTGTGACGTCAGCTCGCATCCGCCCAACCCGCGCTTCCCCAGCCGCCCCGCCCCTGTTCCGTAGACTCCTCCAGACGGGCAGAAGCCTCCGCCCGCTCCCGGCCACTGTCAGGAGGAACACATGCCGCTCCCGTCCACAGGCTGGCACAAGAGCAGCTACAGCACCGACCGCGAGGACGCCTGCGTGGAGGCCGCCGTCGCCGCCGCCGGCACCGGCGTACGTGTCCGGGACACCAAGGACCGCGGTCGTCGCCCCTTCTCCGTCTCCGCCCGCGCCTGGAGCAGCTTCTTGAATGCCCTGCGTTCCGACGGCATCTGACCAGGCAGCCCCCGTCGTGGCGTTCGCGGCGGACCCGCGTCCGCCGCGAACCCTCAGCCCTCCCCCATCGCCCACGCGCTGGGCACCAGGCCGGGCAGGCGGTGGGCGATCTGGTGCTCGCTCTTCGTGCACCCGGCGAACGGCCCGCTCGAGCCGCGCAGCTCGCGCACGCAGGGGTCGAGGTGGTCGCGGTGCCAGACGCTCGGGCCGGTGCAGCCGCAGGTGGCGGGGTCGGTGAGTTCCTGCCAGGCCAGCCAGCAGGCGTGGAGACGGGCGACGGCGACGGGGTGCTCGAACCACAGGTGGCACCAGCGGGCGTCGCTGGAAGGCTCCGCGAGGTAGCCGGGCACCAGTACGCCCTCGACCCACTCGATCAGGGCCCGCAGCTCGTCGTCGTACACCGGTGGGTCGAGCAGCAGGATGAACGGCGGGAACTTCCATCCCTCCCCCACGTCCTTCTCGCCGGCCGTGTACTCGTCGTACTCGTCGTACGCGTCCTCGGGCGGGGCCTCGCCCGGGTCGGTGCCGGCGTCGACGGCGCTGGTGAGGGTCCTGACCTGGGCGGTCAGCGCGGCGACCTGGGCTTTGAGGTCTTCGAGGTCTTGGAAGAGGCCTGCGGGGACCGCGGAGTCGGGGGCGTCGTCATCGGCCACGGCGGGCCGCCTTCCTCTCCTCGTGGGCGAGGACGGCGCGGTCGGTGATGGCCTTCTCCTCGGCCTTCATCTGCGGGCCGATGTGTGCCAGGGCCTTCTCGGCGTACCAGGGGCGCAGGGAGATCTGGGCGACGGGCATGCCGGTGGACAGGAGCAGGGCGGTGCCCTTCTTCATCGCGCGGATCTCGGCGGGGTCCATGACCTGTTCGCGCTGCTCGCCGACGCTGTAGGAGTAGCCGTCCTTGGACTTGGAGTAGGAGCCGCGTCCGATGAAATGGGCGCCGGTCAACGTGCTGACGTCCTGGGCGAACTTCGCGTCGTCCAGGCCGACGCCGATGAGCTTCTTCGTGGCCGCCGACCACAGGGCGTCCATGCCGACCTCGCCCCACGCCTTCACTCCCTGGCGGTAGCTCTGCAGGATGACGTACGGGGTGATGCCGCGGGAGCCGAGGTGGGAGTACAGGTCGGGCAGGTCGGCGATGCGGCAGATGTTGGCGGCCTCGTCCAGCACGGCGCGCATCGGCTCGGGCAGGCGCCCGCCGTGGCGTTCACCGGCTTCACAGGCGGCGGTGAAGACCGCGTCGGCGAGGGCGGCGACGACCGCGCTCGCCGGGCCGCCCTTCTTGGAGAGCAGGTAGAGGGTGTCCCGGCTGGTGGCGAAGTCCTCGGGGTCGAAGCGGGGGCGGTCCTTGTCCGGTGTCACCCACGCCAGCATCCGCTCGTCGCGCAGCGCGGACACCGCGGTGCGGGCGTTCTGGAAGATTCCGGACTGCGTCTCCTCGGCGATGTTGACGCCGGACTCGACCTGCTCCGCAAGCACCGGCTCGTGGGCGTACAGGATCCGCATCGGGGCCTTCTCCCTCGGATCGGCGAGCCACCTCATGACGTCGCGGACGGTTCCGCCGTCGTGGTAGGCGGCGCGGAAGAGGCCGACCAGGAGGTCGCCGGCGGCCTGGCTCCAGAACGGGTCGGCCTGCTCGCTGGTGATCTGGGTGACGAAGTGCGAGGCGAGGCGCTCGGCGCCCTCCAGGGTCTCCGCCTGGGCGATCATGTCCCACCACATCGCGCGCTCGGTCTGGGCGACGCCCTGAGTGTCGAGGATCCAGACGTGCCCGACGCGGGAGCGGGAGGCGAGGGTGGCCGCGTAGACGTCGGCCTTGTTCGACGTCATCAGCAGGCCGGCCGGGGCCTCTTCGGCGACCGGGACGGCCAGCGACGTGGACTTGCCGGCGCGGGGCGCCATGACGGCGACGTAGGTGTCCTCGTCCGAGCCGCGCAACTCCACGCCGGAGGGCAGGTGGTCGCCGAGGAGTACGCCACGGTCCCTGGCCGGGACGTCCTTGGCATCAGAGTCCTTCAAGGAGGCGCGCAGGCGGGTGGCGGTGCGGGCGGCGGTCTTCGGCGCGAGTTCGCGCACCTGGTGCAGGGTGGCCAGGCTGGAAGGGTTGCGGAACCAGCGGAAGGCCCAGCGCAGGCCCCACACGACGAGGCCGACGACGGCGACGTCGACGAGTGCGGCGCCGATCGCGGAGGCGGTCTGGGAGTGCGTCCACACGCCGGACCAGTCGGTGGCCATGCGGTAGACGGTCAGCGGCGAGGCCGGGGCGGCTTCGTCGCCGGTGAGGACCGCGCCGGCGGCGGCCCCGACCCAGCTGGCGGCACAGAGCGTGACGGCACCGCCGAACACGATCCCGCCGAAGGCCCATGCGCGGTCGGACTCGGTCATCATGAGTCGGCCTCCCTGGTGGTCACCCGGCGCCGGTTGGTGTCCGTGCGGTACAGCCGCTGCTCGGTGGGGGTGAGTTCGAGTGCCGCGGCGATGCCCGGTCGCGTCCCCAGCTTGATCAGGTACTTGCCGCGGCCGGGGTGGCGGACGGTCTCCTCCTCCATGGGCCGCGCGTCGTCCGCCTCGTACGCGGTGGGGTCGATGTCCAGACCGGTGGAGGTGGCCGACGCCCAGGAGCTGACCATCATCACTTCCTGCTCGGTCAGCATCCGCTTGCCGGTGACGCGGCCCAGTTCCTCCGCCGTGGAGGCACCCAGCACCCACGTGTCGCAGCGGTCCATCAGGCCTCGGGCCTTGGCCCGGTCCATCTCGGTGGGCAGGGCCTCGACGTCCAGCAGGGAGTGCGTCACGTAGATCGTGACGTCGTCGGTGGTGCGGTTGAGGCGGGAAATCGCGTCCATCGCGTCGACCAGACCCGGGCCGGAACGCAGGGCGCGCCACATCTCGTCCATGGGCAGGACCAGCTTGCGGTCCATCAGGCCGATGCTGCGGGCGGAGTCGATCGAGCTGTACGTGTACGCCCACGTCGCGATCATCCCGGCGGAGACGACGTCGTTCCCGCGGGCCCGCAGGGCGGAGATGTCCACCGAGACCGCGGGGGCGTTGATGTCGAGCGGCGTGGTCGTCGGCCCGTCGAAAAGGCCCTTCAAGGGCCCGCCGACCAGATTGTCCAGCCCGGCGACGACGGACCGGGTGAGGTCCCGGTAGCGCTCGCCGTCGGCGGCCAGTTTGGCCCGCAGTTCCTCCGGGGCGGCGCGCAGGACGTCGACGACGTCCTTGACGACGGGGTCGCTGCCGGACTCCTGGGCCGCGGAGGCCACCTGCACCGCGGTGTCGAGCGCGCTGCGTTCGATCTCGTCCGGGGCCCGGCCCAGCCCGTGCTTGGTGGACAGCAGCGCGACCAGAGTCTCGAGCCGGCGGCCGTTGAGGACGTCGAGCAGGGCCTCGCGCCGGTCGGCGGGCAGCGACTGCACCCGTCCCTTGAGCGGGCCGGAGTCGAGCGGGTTGATGCGGCCGACGCCGTCGCCGATGCGCACCACGGATCCGCCGAGTTCGCCGATCAGGGTGGAGTACTCGCCCTTGACGTCTCCGGGTACGCACACCATGTGCCCGTACGCCGAGTACACCAGGCAGATCCGTTTGACCAGCGCGCTCTTGCCCGCGCCCGGCTGGGACATCACCCACACGCCCGGGTTGGTGGTGAGACGTCCCGTCCAGCCGCTGGGGTCCATGGCCACCAGCTCGCCGGTCAGCACGTCCCGTCCGACCGGCACACCGCGCGGCGGGAGCCCGCTGCCGAGCAGGAAGGGATAGATGGCGCCGGCCTGCGCGGTGGGGCCGGTGTAGACGGTGCCGCTGTCCTCGACGGGAACGCGCCCGCCGAACCGGCCGCCCCATCCGAGGCGGGGGGCGAACCGGCTGCGGAGCCTTCTCTCCTCACGGCGCTCCTCGCGGGTGGGCGCCGTGTCGGCCACCGGGTCCATCCGCTTGGGTGTTGCCACCGCCGGGGGTCTGGGCCTGCGCGCCATGGCGGTCAGTCCTTCACTAGCGGGTTGTAGCCCAGCGGCAGTCCGGCCGCGAAGACGGCGGCCTGGGCGCCGTAGGCAGGGCGCATGCGGATGCCCCGGGTGGCCTTGACCGCCCGCTCCAGTTCCTGGCGGGCGGCGGGCAGGTCGGCGGTGCGGCGGGCGGTGACGGTCGCCATCAGCGTCCAGTCCACGACCTGGGAGCCGCCGGCCATCTGGGCGGCGGCCTGCTCGGCGCGCTGGGTGTCCGCGCGCTGGGACCACTTGGCCCGGCCCTTGACCTCGGCGGTCGCCTGGGCGCGCTGATGCGCGTGGCTGATCTCCCGTTCCAGCACCGCCTCGCCCTCGTAGGGGTCCAGTACCCGGTAGGCGAGGGTGATGCGGCGCTGGAAGCGGCCGGGCGCGAGCAGGGGCAGCAGCACGCTGTAGGCGATGGGGCGGCGCGGCATCTCCCGCAGCACCCACGAGAGGGAGACCCCGCCGTCGTGGCTGTACTCCTCCCAGCCGTCGTCGGCGGCCTGCGGTCCGCACTCCGACCAGGACAGGTCGGCGAACTCGGCGTCGCGGGCGTGGAACACGTCCGGGTCGTAGGCGCTCCTGACGAGCCGTCGCAGGTCGACGTCGTTCGCACGGCGCTCGATGTCGGTTCCCGTGCCTGACAGGTCGAGCGAGTCCACTACCTTCAGCGCCTCGGCGACCTGGTCGGACAGCTCCTGGGGCGGGTTGGCGCCGGCGGTCGGGTCGACGACGACGGTCATCCACGGGGCCACGCTGGCGGTGGCGTGCGGGGTCGTGCGCACCAGCTCGGAGACGATCTGCTTGGCGAGCCGGGGAGCGCCCGGGTCCTGGCGGGCCTTCACGTCGTCGCCCAGGGCCTCACCGGCGCCGGGGGTGATCTGGATGGTCACCGAGGCACCCTTGACCTGCTCGTCGGTGGACATGGCGTCCAGGACCGAGGACCAGGTGCGCAGGCTGCTCTGCACGGTGCCGGTCGGGGCCATCAGGCTTCCACCGGGCGCCAGCAGGGTGGTCACGGCCATGTGGCCGCCGGCGCGGTCGTGGACCACGCCGACGTACTTGCCGGTGGTCGGGTCGTACGCCTTGATCAGGGTGGAGGACGCGCCCACGCCCGGCAGGTCCAGCGCGTACGGGTGCGGGAGCAGCACCCGCCGGTAGGAGGTGGCGTCCATGCGGGCGGCCCGCCGCCACGACGCCTTGGCCCAGTAGTAGGACAGGGCGGGCATGCCGTGGCGGCTGGACGCGGCCAGCGCAAGGATCGCCAGGGTGACCGGGACGGTCACGAGCAGGGAGACCGGTGCCTGGGTGCCGATGATGCCCTCGGCGACCAGGACCGCGGCCGCGATCATCGTGGCGCCCTTGCTGAGCCCGCCGAAGCCGAAGCTCCGGCGGGTGCGGAACCCGTCGACCGTGAGGGTCCTGGGTACCTCGTGCTGGGTGCTCACCGCGAGTTCCCCCCGTTTCCGATCTGTCGGCTGGAGTCCTGCAGCGTGTTGTTCACGCCGTCGAGGACCTCGATGGCGATTCCGGCGCCGCCGGTGACCGCGGCTCCGCCACCGGCCGCCTTGGAAGTGCCGCCGGCCGTGGAGCTTCCTCCTCCTGGCAGGCCGGGGATGTTGCCGGAGGGGGCGCCTTGCCCGGTGGTGGCCTGGCCGGGGACCCGGTTGGTCTCGTTCCGGGCCGCGTGCTGTTGGGCGTCGCGGCCTGGCGCGCCATCGGGGCCGTTCGGGCCCCTCCTGTTCGAACGGTCCGGGTCGTCCGGGTCGTCCGGAGGCTGCCGGCTGCCCATGGACTGCTCGACGTAGCGCGCGTACTCGAGGGGTGTCATGGGAGCGACGCCTCCGTCGCCCTTGCCGCCGCCGTCCTGCTGACCCTTGAAGTAGCCCCCGGCCGCGGACAGCGCTCCGCCGACGCCTCCGGAGGCCATGCCGCCGCCGACCGCCTCGCCGAACGGGGCGAACAGGCGGGTCAGCGGGCCCGGTGCGAGGATCGCGAGGATCAGGGTGGCGCAGCCTCTCAGCCACTCGGCAAGAGTGCCGGCATGACCGAACTCGCTGAACCCGACACAGATGATCACCGCGAGGATCGGCTTGTAGGCGATGACCACGAGGATCGAGGTGATCAGGCGGGGCGCCCACTGCCGGGTGGTGTCCCCGCCGACCCGGCCGCCGCCGGCCACCGGCAGCAGCAGGCACTGGACCGGGATCGCGGACTGCCGCAGGAACACCAGGATCAGCTGGACGAAGCCGATGAGCAGCAGGATCGTGACCACGCACAGCATGGTCACCGGGTTCGTGACCCCTGCGGGCACCATGACGCCGACGATCGCCTCGTAGGCCGCGCCGTCGTTCTCGAAGGTCCCGTGCACCAGCCCGGTGGTCAGCGCGTCCCCGGCGGTCAGCAGCAACGCGATCAGGGCGACACCGATCGCGGAGAGGACGGTGCTCTCCACCCACCCGAGCATCGCCCGCCCGATGTGCTTGGACTGGCCGGTGACCGCCATCCTGCCGATCTGCCACATGGCTCCGGCTGTGGCGAAGACCAGCCCGAGCCAGGTCAGCATGCCAGCGAGGGTGACGTCGGAGTTCTCGCCGAAGAGGCCCGTGCCCTCGAGGTCCACCGACGGTCCCAGCAGCGCGACGGTCAGGACCTTCTTGATGGTCCACTTCGTCACGTCGGCGGCCGAGTTGATGACGTCGCCCAGGACGCTGTCCCAGACGGCTTTCCAGGCTTCCTTGACCTTCTCCTCACCGACCTCGCCGACCACGTCGCAGCCGCCCCAGCCGGTCAGGCTGCCGGGCGTTCCGGGTGCCCTCCTGATGTGGCCGCCGGGCATGACCGTCCCGAGGATGGACCCGGTGGCGAATCGGCAGCCGCCTTCGAGCATGTCGCTGACCGGCCCGTCGGCAGCCCGGGCGGGCTGCGGCACGGACGCCGGCACTCCGAGTACGGCCACGAACGCCAGCAGCAGGGCGGCCAGGCGGCGCCTGATCACGACGCTGCCCGGATGGCCGTCCATCCGGCCTCGTTGAAGGCGGCATCACCCGGAGCGACCATCTTCGGCTTGTCGCCCTCCTGTACGACCCGCAACGCGCGCTGCGTGGCCGCACCGGACAGTCTCCAGTCGCCGTCCTCCCACTCCACGGCGTTCAGGATGCGGCCGTAGGCGATGGATTCCTTCGCAGTCTCGCCCGCCTTCTGCGCCGTGCGGAACAGGAGCCACACGGCAACCTCGTTCTCCGACGCGGTGACGACCTTGTACCCGATGACGGTGCTGCGCATGTAGGCGCCGGAAGGCAGCGGAGCCCCCGCCTTCACGCCCATCTCCCGGTGCAGCAACTTGTCGGTCTCGATCGCCGTCAGTTCGATCTGCTCGGCGTTCTCGTCACTCCGGTCGGCCTCGGCGACGTACGAGTGGTAGAGCCGCAGTTGCTCGTCGACCGTCCCCCGGTCGCCTTCGATACTGGTCGTGTTGGCGGCCGCCGCCATCGCCACGGCGCCCTCGGTCGTGTGCGGGAAGCCGGTTTCACTCCCACGCTCGTCGGTTTCCGCGCCTCGCGGCAGTGCGGTCCAGCGTTCCGGCTCGCTCCAGTCGTCGGGCTGGGTGTAGCCGGACGTCGGACCCGATGTGGCCGTGCTCGACGCGCTCGGCGGCGTTTCCCTGCTCTTGCCCGCCGCCTGACCGTCGTCGTCGCCTGCCAGGACGGCGTACCCGGTCAGGGCCAGCACCGCCGCGAGGGCCGCACCGGCCAGCCAGGTGCCGCGGGTGTTCCAGGTTCCCCTCGTTCGTGACACCGCGCGCCGCCTAGCCCGCGATGCCGTTGAGGATGGTGATCAGGCTTCCGGCCAGCAGAATCGTCGCGACCCCGCCGCCCATCCACTTGAACGGCTCGGAGCCGCCGCCGTGCCTCGACTTGTCCGCCACGGCCAGCTTGTAGACACCGAAGCCCGCCCCTCCGGCACCCGCGAGGATCAGCAGCCACAGGCCGTAGCCGAAGATCTTCGAGACCGGGCCGTCCATGCCGGGGATCTTCGTGGGCTCGGCCCCGGGGATGATGCCGGCCAGCGTGACCAGCTCGTTGGCCAGGTGCAGGTGCATGTTCGTCAGTTCCCTTCCATCTGCCGCCGCAGCTTCACGGCTGCGGCCGCCACGTCCTTGTGCTCCACGGCCTCGTCGGCGCTTTCGACCGTGCGCAGCACCGGCAGGTAGGGAACCCGCGAGACGCCGGCCAGACGGCCGCCCAGTGCACGGATGCGGTAGCGGGCGGCGGCGACGGGCCGGGCGGGGGCGTCGGAGATCAGCACCAGCCACGGACGCGGCAGTCCGGCCGTCCAGTTCCGCAGCATGTGCTCGACGCAGCTCGCGCCGTACACGGTCGTCTCGGCCAGCAGCACCGGCCGGGCCCCGTACGGAATCTGCTCCTGAGGGTGAAGCAAACGGGCCGCTCCCCCCGTTTCCGGGTCCAGCATCCGGGCCACAACGGCGCTGGCGATGCCGTGCCCGTGCACCGGGATCAGCGCGTAACGGAGCGCGACTGCCGCGCCCGGCTGCGGCTGCACCGCCCCCACCTGCGTCATCACGCCGCAACTCCCCCATGTCTGCCAGTGGTTGCCCAGCTTCGATCTTGGCTTGCGAGACCCCTGAGGCTAGCGTGATCCCTCGACCACGTTGAGTAACGCCCGCATCGGCGAAAGGACTACAGGCAGGTGTCGTCGTACGACGGGAGCCGGGCGCTTGCCCGCACCATCGCCCGGGCGCACGGAGTCCCGGTCGGCGAACTCCGCGGCCTCGGGCGGTCCATGACCGCGTACGACGACCGCGGACCACTCGGACTACCCACGCCCGGACGGCGCCACGAACCGGCGTGGTGGACGCCGGGGGCCCTCCCCGGTCGAACGCAGAGTCGCCGGGGTACGGCCTGCCGTTCCCCGGACGGTCGCCTGCGGAGCGGCCTCGAGCAACGCCTGCGGAGCGACCTCGGGCAACGGCAGTGCGCTCACCTGACGGCTCGCGTTCCAGTCCGGCAGAGGGCCACAGCCCGGACGCGCCGACGCGGAGAACAGTCGACGGGAACCGACGCGTGAAGGCGCTCACCAAAGCGACCGTTGCGGCGCTCGCGCTGCTCGTGCTGGCCGTCACCGGCCTGCTGGCCCTCGTGCTCGTCGACCACGACGCCGAGGCCACCGAGGTGTCCGGCGGCGGAGGCGGCGGCCTGCGGGGAGTGCCCGAAGAGTTCCGGGCCTGGATCCTCAAGGCCGCCGAGGAGTGCGGGGAGCCGGAGCTGACTCCTGCGCTGCTCGCCGCGCAGCTCTACCAGGAGTCGAAGTTCAAGACCTCCCGCGAGGAGGCCACCAGTTACGCCGGGGCCGAGGGCCCCGCCCAGTTCATGCCGGGTACGTGGGCCACCTGGGGCAGGGACGCCGACGGCAACGGCCGGGCCTCGCCCTGGGACATCGGTGACGCCGTCATGGCCCAGGGCCGCATGATGTGCTCCCTGATCAGGCAGGCCAGGAGTTCCGGATATCCCGGCGACGTCCGTGCCCTCGCCCTGGCCGGCTACAACGCCGGATGGGGCCGCGTCGAACAGTTCGGCGGCGTGCCGCCCAGGTCGTTCGCGAACGGCCAGACCTACCACTACGTGCGGACCATCCTCTCCACCATGAAACGGTTCGAGGGCCCCGGGCTGCTCCAGGTCGAGGGGTCCGGCTCCGGCGCCGACGCCCTGCGCAAGGCCGCCGGACGCCTCGGCACCCCCTACGCCTACGGCGGAGGCGGCCCCGAGGGCCCCTCCCTCGGCTTCTGCGAACCGGGCGCCGGCTACCGCAACGGCACCTGCGTCGCCGACGACACCGTCGGCTTCGACTGCAGCTCCCTCGTGCAGTACGCCTACTGGCCCGACCTGAAGCTGCCGCGTACGGCCGCCGCCCAGTACGGAGCCACGAGTGACCGGGCCGTCTCCCGCCGGAACCTCGAGCCGGGCGACCTGCTCTTCTGGAGCCACGGCGGCTCCGGCGCGATCTACCACGTCGCCCTGTACGCCGGAGACGGCAACGTCCTCCACGCCCCGCGCACCGGCAAGACCGTCGAAGTCGTCGCCCTCGCCGACGCCATGCCCGGCGCCGACTACTACGGGGCCACACGGCCCTGACCGCGCCCCGAAAACACCGCATCACCCGCACCGGCCAGGCCGGTCCAGGCCGGGCCAGCCCCCACGCGGGCACCCGAGCGAAAAGGAGAAACCCGCATGTCCCTGCACACCCGGCGCACCGGCGTCGCCGCCCTCGCGCTGCTCACGCTGAGCGCCCTGTCGTCCTGCTCCAGCGACACCGAGTCAAGCCCCGCCGCCGACCACAAGCCGACGACGGCACCGCCCGGTCCCTCCGACGACAACCTGGTCGCGAAGAACGCCCACGCCTACATGGTCGCGTGGCATGCCCACAACCCCGCCGATGCCAAAGCCATGTGCGAGCTGTCCACGCGGGCGCACCGCCCCAACTTCGACGACGACGGCGGCACGATCGCCGGCTGCCGCAGCTCCTACTGGAAGGACATCGGCGCGAAGGACGACGACAGCACCCGCGCTCCTCTCACTATCAGGATCAGCCACGTCCAGGATGTCCCTGCCTCCCTCACCCACCCCGCTGGTAAGGGCGTCCTCGCCACCGGGCACCGAGCCGGCGAGGATCCGTGGCGCGACGTACTCCGGCTCGTCGAGGAGGACGGCGCGTGGCGCGTCGAGCAGGTCGAGGACGACGACCCCTACTTCGCGCACACGGCCGACCCGGTCGCCGCCATCCTCGCCGGCAAGTCCTGACCCAGAGGTCGCGGTGTCCGGACTACCGCCTTCCCAGCCCTCCCGTCTCCTCACGACCCGACCCGACGAAGGCCTCGAGGCCGCCACGATCGTCCTCGGAGGGCAGGCTCCACTCGCCCCTGCCAGGGACGTAGACATGCGGGCCCTTGTAGGCCTCCGCCGCCGCTGCCAGCACTCGTCTCGCGAGCGCTGGTGAACGCAGCAGTTGCAAGATGTCCCGTCCCTCGTGGTAGGTCGAGCAGATCTGACACGAGCGGACGTGACTCTCGATCCCCCGCCAGGCAGACGGGCCGCAGTCCTCTTCCCACGACACGACAGGGCCCAAGCGGCTCAGTCCCGGACAAGCCACATCAGGAGCGAGCGCCGCAACCAGCCGAATCCGCACCCGCAGGCCGAAGTCCTGCAGCGCCTGTTCCCGCATCGGCGAATCGTCGTCCTCGTTGCTGAGCGCGCCGAACGCCCGCCAGATCAGCGAAGCATCGATGTAGTCCAACGTGCGAGCAACGAGACGGTCGTGGAACTCGTCCGCAGCCGTCACTTCGTCAACGACCTTGTCGTAGCAACGCGGCTCACCACGTTTCGCACGCCGTCGACTCGTCACCGCGCGTTCCCTCCCTCAACCGCCGCCTGGTCCTGCACCACGGACGTCGCACCCGGCGCCAGGGGGCGCTGCAACGCAGGCCGGCTGTCCCGCAGTACCCGCATCACCTGCTCGGTCACGACCGGAACGTCCTCCGGCCGCGCCCGGTCCAACGCCCTCCTGCCGAGCAGCACGATCGCGACCACACCGACCACAAGCACCAGCGTGCCGCCGAGCACAGCGACGACCCCCATGCTTACCTCCATCTGCATTCACTCTCTGCCCGGGGAACGCAAAAGACCCCCGAGCTGTGCAGCTCAGGGGCCGAATCGGTTCCGGAAATGACGAAAGCCCGCCGAATTGGCGGGCTCTTGTACGAGGACACAGCTGTGCCCAACGGGTCTCAGAGTACGTTTGACGAGCCGTCTGAGGCAAATACGCCGGCCCGTGAGCAGGAGCGCTACCGCGTGCTGTCGCGGGTCGGCTTCGAGTTCTCCCCCGCCGTACGGTGAGCCGCAACGGCCGGCTCGACGGACGCTGGGCCCGTGACCGCCGTCTGCCGCTCAGTCGGATCCATGCTCGTCGACCGAGATCGGGCGGCCGCGGCGTCGACCCTGCTTCCCGGACCGGCGCCGCCTGCCTCCGGTGCTCGGCGCAGTGCGTCGTCCACGGCGGCCACCAGCCGAGCGCCGAGCTGAGGACGCGGCCCCTGCTGCAGCTGCCACGAGGCGTCGTTCGTCAGACGCGTGAGGCGCTCGCGCACGGGTACGCCCTCACTCTCCATCTTCGCCATCCGTGCGGCCACCAGTGGCCACCGGCGTGCCGACAGCAGCAGTCCGGCCTCCTGTTCCCGCCCTGGCAACGCCTCCCGGACCCACCGGCAGTAGCGCTCGTTCTCTGCCGGGGAAACGGCCAGCTGCCGCAGGGCTCGTGCTCGGTCCGACAGGTCGAGATCCCTGGGCACGTCCAAGCCGGTTGTCAGCGGCCCGTACGACAACATCACGTACCGGCTGGCGACCGGTGCCGCGTCCGCTCCCAGGACCCGCGCCACTGCCCGGTCGACGACGACACCCTCGTCGTGCGCGGTGGCGAGAACGCGGCGAACGTCGACTCCACGCTCATCCAGCCGTGCCATCGTCGCCGCGATGTCCGGCCACGTCGGCGAGGACAGGATCGCCTCGCGCACCGGTCCCGCCGGCAGCGTCTCGCGCAGCAGCCGCTCCCACTCCCCCGTGCCCTCCCTGGACACCCGGGCGGCGTTCTCGGCGAGCGAGTCCCGCACGGTCACCGCGATCTCGGCAACCCGTGGGAGGAAGTCGTCGAGGTCTACGCCCGCGCGCCGGAGTGCCGCGATCCGCTGAGCCGTCTGCGGCCAGTCCGCACCGCTCATGAGCGCCGCCGAGATGTCGGGCGGAAGCACCTTCTGGACGATCGGGGCCACCCTGTTCACCGCCTCCTCGGCGGGCGGCAGTACCTCCTCCTCGTCCTTCTGCCGCCGCTGCCGGTGCCGGCGCACGGCGTCCGCCACGGCCGTGATCAGCCGCCAGGCGTCCACGGACGCCCCCACCGCCTCGCGCATCGCGTCGGCGAACGGGTCGCCTTCCTCCCTGGCTGTCGTCATGCTTGCTCCCTCGTCTCAGCGGGTCCGCTTCGGACCCTGGCCGTGCCCGTCTGCGGGTGTGTGCCGAGTCGGCGCGGGCGCCCCCGTCTTGCGCAAGGGACCGGCGCGGTCCGCCCCGGTCGCGGGCGCGGTCGCGGCGGTCCCAGTCGTAGGCGTGGACGGCGGACCGTCGGCGGCTGCCGCGCCCGGGCCGCGATGCTTCCGCCACCCGTCCAGGCGCCATGCGAGCACCTCCGCCACGCTCTGCGCCGAGGACAGTTCCCGTTGCGCCGCGACCGCCGACAGGACCTCCACCGGGTCCTCCCCCGCGCGCCCGACCTCTCCGAGGCGCGCCCGCAGCGCGGGCCACGCCGGGTCCGCCAGGATGGTCCGGGCATGGGAGGGGACAGCCTCCTGGACAATCTCCGCCATCGACCGAACGCCTGGCATGGTCGCCACACGCTGCCCTGCCCGAGGGCTCACAGGTGCCCTTTCCTGCCGCGGCCTGCTGCGGCGCGCCGCAGCCGCGCCGGCGGTCACCTCGACGGCCTCGCGCAGAAGTCTTCCGGCTCGTCCGGCAGCGTGCGCCTGGACCCGGAACTCTTGCGCTTCGTGCCATCTGCGGGAGGCGTCCACGGCCATCACCAGGGCGGCCAGCAGGCCGAGCACGGCTCTGGTGTCGCTGCGCCCCGCACCGGCGATCGACCTCGACAGCGTCGACGCCGAATCGCGGTACAGCTCGCGCGCCTGCCCTTCCAAAGTGCGCGCCGCCGACGCCCGGGAGGCGCGCTCGAACTCCCGCGCCGCATCGCGAATCAGCTCCCGCACCTCGCGTGGCGAGACCTGCGCGACGACCACGACCAAGTCACCGAGTGCGGCGACGTCCCCGGCTCCCTGCTGCAGTCCTCCGGCGCCCAGGTGGGCGCCTGCCTGCCGCACCTTCCCCTCAGCCACACGCCACGCCTCCGCCGGCGTGAGCGCTCCGCCCGCAACAGGCAGGGCCCACCGCTCACGCGCCCGGGGAAGTGAGAGGTCCGGGGCCAGGCGGGAGCCGGAGAACCACACCGGCTCCTGACGCCCGTCCCGGTCCCCGGGCAGCGCCACCGAGTACCCGGTGACGCTCCCGTCCTGGGCGATCCGCTGCTGCACGCGTACTCCGGCCGCGCCGATCCGGGCGAAGAAGTCGCTGTCGTCGGCTGCAGCCGCGGCCGCTTCCCGCACGGCCCGCTGCAGCGTCTCCCGGGCCGTTTCCGGCAAGCCGCGCCGGGTGGCCTTCTCCGCCTCTCCGGTCTTCGACCACTTCCGTGGGGTCTTGTCGCCGTGCGTGAGGCGACGTAGCCCGAACTCCGCCTCGAAGCGGCGCGCGACGTCGTGCATCCTGACGATGTCCTGGCGCAGGTTGGGCTGCCGTCCGTCCTGCCGTGCTGCCGTGGCCACGATGTGGATGTGATCGGTGGCGTGGCGCACTGCCAGCCACCGGCAGCCTTGTCCGTCGCCGTGCGGATCGATGCCGGCGGCCGCCATCAGCTCGCGTGCCACACGTGCCCATTCCTGGTCGGAGAGCTCGCGGTCCTCGGGCGGGTTGCGCACGGCGACGTGGTAGACGTGCTTGGTCGGCTTCCTGCCGAGGAGCGCGTGCACCGGAGCGTCCAGGAGCAGAGCGAGGTCGGAAAGCGTCATGCCCGGCGAGCGGGCCGGGTCCTCGATGAAGGGGTCCCACGCCGCCACCATGCGGGGGTCGACGTGCTCGTCCCGCTTGCCCGGTCCGTACAGGTAGTGCAGCAGGCCCGAGGTGTCGTTCCCCTCTCGCGCCTTCTTCGGCATCACGACCGCGACCGCCGTTCACGCATCAGTGCGAGGGTTGCTTCGTCCACCCGCCGCACCGCCGCCTGCGCGTGCGCCAGGACTGCCTTGATCCGCTCGTCGGTGACGCCGCCGCCGGAATTCAAAAGGTGTGCGACTTGGTTGAGGCTTTCGTCAACACGTCGCAGCTGTCTACGGGACTGAATCAGCTCCTGGAGGACTTCCTTGGTGTCTCCGGATACCGGCACGACCTTCTCAGCAGCCACCGCCAGAGCCGCGCCACCGACCCACGAAGCGACCGCTTGACTGTCCCGCTCCGCGGCCTCACGGACAATCGTCAGTTCAGCGTCGTTGTAATTCACCTTGATGCGCTTCGAACGGACTCCTCCGGCCTCCCGCGCCCGACGTCGCACACGTCCTCGCGGTGCGCTCCCCGACGCTGCTGACTCGTCCACGAACTGCTGCTTCCCTCCGCCTCCGGTCCGTCCTCGGGCCCGAGATCATGGCCGCCAACCCTAGTGCAGAACGACCATCGATCTCCGCTCACTGGGCCCAGTAAGCACTAACTCGCTCACAGCGTTTACTGTCGCCTCAAAAATCCACGCGTGTTCGTGACATGCACTCAAACAAGCTTTCGTCAGCCGTAATAGACCGCTATTCAGAGAACCGCAGGAGAGCGCCGACGCTACGATCACCGAATGCCAAGCGCTGAGGAAATCTTGCGGAAGATGAGGACGCTCCAGGAACGCCGGGAAGCGGCCGCGGGCCCGCTGGTCGACGTCCTGGCCAAGCGGAGCAGCCTCCTGGAGCAGCTCGCCGCACTCGACGAACCGTACGGCAAGGCATACGCCGACGCCGAAGCGGCGGGCTGGACGCAGGAGGAGCTGACGAAACTCGGCGCGGAAGAGCCGGCGAAGCGACCGCGGGGCCGCTCGAAGCGGTCGCGGTCATCGGCGAGGAAGGGCAACGGCCAGTCGTCCGGGACTGCTGCCGAAGCCCCCTCATCGACGGGGACGATCCCAGCACAGGAGGGGGCAGCCACGGCCTCGACGTCGGCAGGAAGCACTGCCTCCTCCTGACCGGACCGCTCCCCCGACCCAGCCCGCGAAGGGCGCCGCGATGCGCGGCCCCTTTCGGGCGGTCTCTTGTCCTACCTCCTGTCGGTCGGCGTGTGGTCTTCAGCCGGTAGGCGGAGTTGTCTTCCGGGGGCGAACGAGGTGCGCAGGAGACTCTGGTCCCGACTTTGGAAGCTGCGAAGCCGATTTGATTCAGGGATGCCTTCGGTTGTTCTCCCAGCCCTTTCCGGCGGCGCGGCCGGACCCTCAGCCACGACGGTGCGGACAGGGCTGACCAGCTCGACGGCCCGAGCCCCATCGCGGCAGCAGCTGCTCCCCCTCCGCCACGACCGGGCGGCGCGATCTGCTCACGCTCACGCATCTGCGACGGCGGCAGTACGACGCCCCGCCACCGGGCAGGCGAGCAGACGGCACCCGGGACCCAGCCGACCTCCCTCCCCTCCCCGTCGGCCTGTCCACGAGCACAACAGCGATGCCGTCGGACGGCATTCGGCCCGCCATGTAAACCCCGGCGGGATGCCGCTCCACCGAGACCGGCACTCGCATCATCAACAGGGACCGCTATGCCGGAAGAGCAGGCACGGAAGCGGCAGCAAGCCTTGCTGGGTCGGGTGAGCGCAGCGCGTCGGTTAGTCGCCGTGATCTTGCGCCGCTCCCACGGGATGCAGACGTGCACGGCGTCGTACAGGACGCTGATCCGGGTACGTGTCCGGGACCGCTCGAGCGGGATCATCCCCGGCGGGTACGGGGAGCAGACGCCGGTCGTCTTGTCCGTGACGTAGAGCCAGGGACCATCCCCACGGGTGCGGGGAGCAGGGACCCCAGGACCCCATCGCGACGCCCTTCTTGGGACCATCCCCGCGGGTGCGGGGAGCAGTGAACTACGCCCCTCAGGCTGGGGCCATCCCCACATGGGTGGGGAGCAGTGATCGTACGACACGAGGACTCGTATGCCATCAGGTTCAGGCTGTTGTGCAATGCACACGGATGGCTTGCCGTGGTGCGTAGAGCCGGTCTCAGAGCTCTTTCGACAGGTAATGACTCCTCTCTGCCCAGCGGCCCAGCGGCAGACCAGCCACTGCCGAGATCGCACTTGCCAACCCTGTGGCGATTCCCCACCTGGCGGCGTCGTCTTCAGGGCCCCCTAACGGGAGCCAGCGGCCCATCAGGAGACCTAACCAGAAGATGACTATGACTGCACCGATGACGAGGACCCAACGGACCCAGCTGCTCAAGACTCAACTCCCCTTAGACTGTTCTCTTGTTGGCCCGGATACTCTAGGGCAAGGGAGGCACATGTTGCGTTGCTTACCCGAAGTCGCTCCGTCGGCCCTGGTCACGCTGCCCCTTGGCCAACGACATGCCTCTGAGCGCACCGGAGTGAGGGACTGCTGCGTGCCGTGGCAGGCCTCCGCCTGGTACCGCAGACGCCACCGGCCCCCGCAGAGCCTGACCGTGCTGCGCGAGACCACCGCCACCGAATCCGCCGAGTCGGCCGACGTCCTGCGCGACCAGCCGGTCAGCTTCGCCGCCGCCCACCGCCGGCACGCGCTGCGCACCGTCGTCACCACCACCGTGCCCACTCCGCTTCCCACCGGTGACGGCAGCCCGCACAGCGCACACGACCCGTTCGCAGCCCTCGACGTTCTGGAGAATGAGAGCGCCTGATGTTCCTCTCCCGCTTCCGCGTCAACACCGCGCGGCCCGGCGCTCGCCGCCTGCTGTCCTCACCCCAGGCCATGCACGCGGCCGTCATGTCCTCCTTCCCCCACATCCTGCCCTCCGACAGCCCGCAGCCCGACGCACCGCGTGTGCTGTGGCGCCTGGACCAGCGAGCCCGCGCAGAGGTGCTGCTGTACGTCGTCAGCCCCGACCGTCCCGACCTGACGCACCTGGTCGAGCAGGCCGGATGGCCCGCCGTCGCCGGCCCCGAGAACCCCGGCTGGCAGACCCGGCCCTACGCCCCACTGCTCGACCGCCTGGCCGTCGGCGACCGCTGGGCGTTCCGGCTGACCGCGAACCCCGTGCACACGGTCCGCCGCAAGGAGGGCGAACCCCGCAAGCTCACCGCCCACCTCACTCCCGTCCACCAGATGCGCTGGCTGCTCGACGAGGAACGCCAGAAGCGTCTCGGTTTCCGCGTCTGCGAGAAACCGGCCGACCGGCGGCTGCTGCCCGACGGCACGACCCACCACAAACAGCCCCACCCCGGCGACCGCTACGAGCTGGCCGTACAGGACACACGGTCCCTCGCCTTCGACAAGTCCCGCGGCTCCGGCGGCCGCCGGGACAAGCCGGTCACCGTCGTCACCGCCACCTTCGAAGGGCGGCTGGAAGTCACCGACCCCGCGGCGCTGCGCCGCACCCTCACCCAAGGCATCGGCCGGGCCCGCGCCTACGGCTGCGGCCTCCTCACCCTGGCACCCGTCGCCCAACCCACCCACACACGGTCATGAGCACTGTCTCCCGCCGCCCGGCGCTCACTCCCAGGCAGCTCACCCGCACCGGCGAACGCCTCTCCTTTGTCTACCTGGAACGCTGCACGGTCCATCGCGACGCCAACGCCATCACGGCTCAGGACGCGGAGGGCACCACCCACATCCCCTCGGCGACCATCGGCACCCTCCTCCTCGGCCCCGGCACCCGCGTCACCCACCAGGCCATGAGCGTGCTCGGTGAGACCGGTGCGGCGGTCTGCTGGGTCGGCGAACACGGCGTGCGCTACTACGCGTCCGGCCGCGCCCTCAGCCGCTCCTCCGCCCTCATGGAGGCCCAGGCCCGGCAATGGGCCAGTCAACGCAGCCGCCTCGCCGTGGCGCGAGCGATGTACCGGCTGCGCTTCCCGGACGAGGACCCCGCCGGCCTCACCCGGCACGAACTCCTCGGCCGCGAGGGAAAGCGCGTCAAGGACTGCTACCGGGCCCAGGCCGCCCGCACCGGCGTCCCCTGGCGCGGCCGCCGCTACACTCCCGGCGACTTCACCAGCGGCGACGCCGTCAACCAGGCCATCACCGCAGCCGCCCAGTGCATGTACGGCATCGCCCACGCCGTCGTCACTTCCCTGGGCTGCAGCCCGGCCCTCGGTTTCATCCACTCCGGACACGAACTGTCCTTCGTCCTGGACGTCGCCGACCTCTACAAGACGGAGATCGGCATCCCGCTCGCCTTCGACGTGGCCGCACAGGACGAAGAGGACACCGGCCCGCGCACCCGTCGCGCCCTACGGGACCGCATCAACGAAACGTCCCTGCTGAACCGATGCGTAGACGACATCAAACGCCTCCTGCTCCCGGACCCGGCCGGCTCCATCCCCCTCGGCGACGACCGGGACGTAGTCACCCTTCAGAGCGACCGCGGTCACCAGGTCGCCTCAGGCGTCAACTACGACGGTTCAGAGGACTACGGAGACGAGCTCTGGTGACCGTCATCGTCCTGACCAACTGCCCGGCCGGCCTACGCGGCTTCCTCACTCGCTGGTTATTGGAGATCTCCGCCGGCGTGTTCGTGGGCAACCCCTCCGCCCGGGTTCGCGACGCCCTCTGGGAAGAGGTCCGCCAGTACGCAGACCAAGGCCGCGCCCTGCTGGCCCACACCACGAACAACGAGCAGGGCTTCACCTTCCGCACCCACGACCACGCCTGGCACCCGACCGACCACGAAGGCATCACCCTGATCCACCGCCCAGCCCCGAACGCACCCACCGCCGACCCAACTCCCCGGAACGGTCCGCCATCCGGCTGGAGCAGAGCCTCCAAACGCCGACGCTTCGGCAGAGGCTGATGCAAAGCGAGCCCCCTATGCCCTATTTGCCGGAGTCGGCGAAAGTACTCAGAAACGGCCCCCAACGCCAGTGAAGTCGCAGGTCACCCAGTCTGCTCCCCGCACCCGCGGGGATGGTCCCCGCGCGCCCTTCCGGCCGCTTGCCGAATCTGCCTGCTCCCCGCACCCGCGGGGATGGTCCCGACGTCGACCCGGTCGAGGTCGAGCCGACGCCCTGCTCCCCGCACCCGCGGGGATGGTCCCCGCCGGTAGCGGTCGCCGCGCGCGACCTGGTTCTGCTCCCCGCACCCGCGGGGATGGTCCCCTGTACGTGGAGAAGTTCGCCACGGACTCCCACTGCTCCCCGCACCCGCGGGGATGGTCCCTCATCTGGGACGAGGTACAAAAGTCCATGGGCCTGCTCCCCGCACCCGCGGGGATGGTCCCCTGCGTGAGGACTCATCCCAGCGCTCGCGCATCTGCTCCCCGCACCCGCGGGGATGGTCCCTCGATGCTCCGGCCCTGCGACGCGTGCTTGTACTGCTCCCCGCACCCGCGGGGATGGTCCCTGTTCCTGCGACTCGGGCAGGGGCTTGGGGGGCTGCTCCCCGCACCCGCGGGGATGGTCCCCCCTTCAAGTTCTGAGAGGCGGTACCGAGATGCTGCTCCTCGCACCCGCGGGGATGGTCCCCCGTCGCCTGCAGTGTCCTGGTGGTCGTGACCCTGCTCCCCGCACCCGCGGGGATGGTCCCGGAGCAGCCATGACAGCCATCTTGAGGAGGCTCTGCTCCCCGCACCCGCGGGGATGGTCCCGGCGGCAAGTTCCCGTACAGCTGGCGGCTGCACTGCTCCCCGCACCCGCGGGGATGGTCCCAGCTCCCCCACATTCGCCGTGCGGCCATAATCCTGCTCCCCGCACCCGCGGGAATGGTCCCGGCAAGGGCGGCCACTGGACGCCCTACGGCGGCTGCTCCCCGCACCCGCGGGGATGGTCCCATCGCCCAGATGATGGCGCTCAAGGCCGTCGGCTGCTCCCCGCACCCGCAGGGATGGTCCTCCGCCAGTGGAGATGGAGACGGACTTGGAGGTCTGCTCCCCGCACCCGCGGGGATGGTCCCGCTACAACCCCGGCCGCCACCGAAGCACGGAGCTGCTCCCCGCACCCGCGGGGATGGTCCGCCAGGGCGCGCGCGGGCATGGCCAAGCTGGGCTGCTCCCCGCACCCTGCAGGCATGGTCCCCACTGAGCCAGGCACCCGGGACACCGCTGGCCTCGCACCCCGCCGCACCCCGCACCCCCCCCACCCCCCAGAGGAAAGCCCCGGCAGCCTCAGCTCCACAAACCCGGCCTTCGCCCACTCCTCGCACCTCCAGCAGCCGACAAGCGATCAGTAACCGCGCCTCCTGGCGACCGTCACTGGCAGGTCATGCGCGACACGCCGAGCCGACATTTTCTCTCTCAGGCGATAGGCCAAGGCCCCCAGCACTGCCCCCAGTTGATGCGGCCGGAGCGGCAGCCGAGGACCCCGAGATGATCTTGTTTCAGGGTTAAGGTGCGGCTTCACGAGACTGCTCTCGGAGGTGCTCGCCTGGTGGCCGACAGCTTTGTTCACCTGCACAATCACACCGAATACTCGATGCTCGACGGCGCTCAGAAGCTGAAGCCGATGTTCGCCGAGGTGGACCGGCAGGGCATGCCGGCCGTTGCCATGAGCGACCACGGCAACATGTTCGGCGCCTACGAGTTCCAGCAGGTGGCCAAGGGCTTCGGCTCGGTCAGGCCGATTATCGGGATCGAGGCGTACGTGGCCCCCTCCTCGCGCCGGAACCGGCGGCAGGAGTTCTGGGGGCCCGGCGGTCAGCGGGCCGTGTCGGACGACGGCGAGGGGTCGAAGGACGTCAGTGGCGGTGGCCGCTTCACCCACATGACCATGTGGGCGACGGGGGCGCAGGGGCTGCGGAACCTCTTCTACATGTCCACGGAGGCCTCGTACACGGGTCAGTTCCCGGCGGGCAAGCCCCGTATGGACATGGAGCTGATCTCCGAGCACGCCGAGGGCGTCGTCGCGACGACCGGTTGCCCGTCCGGCGCCGTCCAGACCCGGCTCCGCCTGAACCAGTACGACGAGGCCAAACAGGTCGCCTCCGCCTACCAGGACGTCTTCGGCAAGGAGAACTACTTCCTGGAGCTGATGGACCACGGCCTGCCCATCGAGCGGGACGTGCGGGAAGGGCTGCTGCGGCTGGCCAAGGAGCTGGGCATTCCGCTTCTGGCCACCAATGACGCGCACTACATCCACGAGAGCCAGGCCGACGCGCACGACAACCTGCTGTGCATCGGCGTGGGCAAGAACAAGGCCGACGAGAAGAGGTTGCGCTTCAGCGGCAGCGGCTACTACCTGAAGACGGCGGCCGAGATGCGGGCGCTGTTCGCGGAGCTTCCCGAGGCCTGCGACAACACGCTGCTGATCGCCGAGCGCGTCGGGTCGTACGACGAGGTCTTCGACAACGTCGACGAGATGCCGCAGTTCCCCGACGTGCCGGAGGGGGAGACCCAGGAGTCCTGGCTGCGCGCGGAGGTCCTGAACGGACTCACCATGCGGTACGGCGATCCCGTCCCGGTCGAGGTGCTGGAGCGCTTCGAGACCGAGATGTCGGTCATCGGTCCGATGGGGTTCTCCTCGTACTTCCTCGTGGTCGCGGACATCTGCAAGTACGCCCGGGACAACGGCGTGCCGGTCGGCCCCGGCCGTGGTTCGGCGACCGGCTCGATCGTCGCGTACGCCACCCGCATCACCGAGCTGTGCCCCCTGGAGCACGGTCTGCTCTTCGAGCGGTTCCTCAATCCCGAGCGGATCAACCCGCCCGACGTCGACCTCGACTTCGACGACCGCCGGCGGGACAAGATGGTCCGGTACGTCACCGAGAAGTACGGCGACGAGTACACCGCGATGGTGAACACGTTCGGCAAGATCAAGGCCAAGAACGCGATCAAGGACTCGTCCCGGATCCTCGGCTACCCCTTCAGCCACGGTGAACGGATCACCAAGGCGCTGCCGCCGGACATCATGGGCAAGTCGATCCCGCTGGACGGGATCTTCGACCCCGCGCACCCGCGCTACGGCGAGGCCGGCGAGATCCGGGCGATGTACGAGAACGAGCCGGACGTGAAGACCGTCATCGACACCGCCAAGGGCGTCGAGGGCCTGACCCGCGGCACCGGCGTGCACGCGGCCGCCGTCATCCTGTCCAAGACCAGGCTCACCGACCGCATCCCGCTGCACATGCGCGCCTCCGACGGCGTGAAGATCACCGGCTTCGACTACCCCAGCTGCGAGAACATGGGGCTGGTCAAAATGGACTTCCTGGGCCTGCGGAACCTGGGCGTCATCGACCACGCCATCCAGAACATCCGCGAGAACCGCGGCGTCAAGCTCGCCACCGTCGACCCGATGGACGGTGACGGCGGCACCGTCGTCATCCCCCTGGACGACAGGAAGACCTTCGAGCTGCTCGGCCGCGGCGACACCTTCGGCGTGTTCCAGCTCGACGGCGGTGGCATGCGCGCGCTCCTCAAGCTGATGGAACCGACCCGTTTCGAGGACATCGCCGCCGCCCTCGCCCTGTACCGGCCCGGCCCGATGGCGGCCAACGCGCACACGAACTACGCGCTGCGGCAGAACGGCAAGCAGGAGCCCGACCCGATCCACCCCGAGCTCAAGGAAGTCCTCGACCCGATCCTGGGCTCCACGCACCACCTGCTCATCTTCCAGGAGCAGATCATGGCCATCGCCCGGACCCTGGCCGGCTACACCCTCGGCGGCGCCGACATGCTGCGCCGCGCGATGGGCAAGAAGAAGCCCGAGGTCCTGGCCGCCGAGTGGGAGAAGTTCCACGACGGCATGGCCGCCAACGGCTACTCGGAGGAGGCCGTCAAGGCCATCTGGGACGTGATGCTCCCCTTCTCCGGCTACGCCTTCAACAAGTCCCACACCGCCGGCTACGGTCTCGTCTCCTACTGGACCGCCTACCTGAAGGCCAACTACCCGGCCGAGTACATGGCCGCGCTACTCACGTCCGTCGGCGACGACAAGGACAAGGCCGGCATCTACCTGGCCGACGCCCGCAAGCTCGGCGTCACCGTCCTCCCGCCGGACGTCAACGAGTCCGTCGCACAGTTCACGGCCGTCGGCGACGACGTGCGCTTCGGCCTGCGCTCGGTGCGCAACGTCGGCGACAACGTCATCGACACGGTCGTCGCGGCACGGAAGGCGAAGGGGAAGTTCACCAGTTTCGCCGACTTCCTCGACAAGGCCGAACTGCCGGCCCTCAACAAGCGGGCCGTCGAATCGCTCATCAAGGCCGGCGCCTTCGACTCGCTCGGTCACACCCGCAGGGGACTGTGCGCCGTGCACGAGACGGCCATCGACGCGGTCGTGCCGCTGAAGAAGGCGGCGGCCTACGGCCAGGACGACCTGTTCGCCGGGCTGGGCGGCGGCACCGGCGACGGCGGCGACGGGTCCGGCTTCGGCCTCGACGTGCCGATCGACGACGGCGAATGGCCGCGCAAGCAACTCCTGTCCACCGAGCGCGAGATGCTCGGCATGTACGTCTCCGCCCATCCCCTGGACGGCACCGAGCACATCCTCGCCGCCCACCGGGACACCACCATCCCCGACCTGCTGGCCTCCGGCCGGACCGAGGGAACGGTGCGGCTGTCCGGCCTCATCACCAGCGTCCAGAACAAGGTGACCAAGCAGGGCAACGCCTGGGCCATCGTGAACCTCGCCGACCGCGACGGCACGATCGAGGTCCTCTTCTTCCCCGCGACCTACCAGCTCGTGCTGGGCGCGCTGGTAGAGGACAGCGTGATCTCCGTCCAGGGGCGCATCAACGACCGGGACGGCGCCATCAGCGTCTTCGGCCAGGAACTCCAGGTCCTCGACGTGACGGCCGCCGAGCGCAGCGGTGCGGCGCCGGTTCAGCTGGCCTTCCCCTACCACCGCGTCAACGAGCCGATGGTCAGGGAACTCAAGCGGATCATGGGCGCCCACCCCGGCGAAAGCCCCGTCCGTCTCTTCGTACGCGGCCCTCGGAAGACCACGGTCTACGTCCTTCAGCCGATGGTGAACGCCGCCACGATCGCCTCCGACATCAAGGGCTCCTTCGGTCAGGACACGTGGCACGGTGTGGCATGACCGGCGGCGACGAGATCGCCGTCCGGGTCGGCGAGGTGCCGCCGTGCGCCCGCTGCGGAGGCGCGGCGCTGCTCCGTGTCCGGTTCGGTCATTCATGGACGAACAACGCCGGGCGGCCCGTCCACGGCTTCCGGGAAGCGGACCTGTGCCCGGCCTGCGACAGCGGTGACACGTCGGCGGACGGCCTGTTGGCACTCCTCGCCGTCGCCGGGGACATGCCCCTCTCGCGGGTCGCCGACTTCGGCGGCCACGTGGCCGCCTGGGTCGAGGCGGTACGGCAGCGCGGAGTCGACATGGGCCGATGGCGCAGTGAGGAACGCGCTCACCGGATCGACGACGAGCTGCCATGACCGACGCCGGGCGGTCGCCGTCAGGGGCATGTCCGGCGGTACGCGACTCCGTCAGGGACGTAACGGTGCCATTCCTGTTCGGTCAGGGACCGGCCGCCGATGGCGCAGGCCTGGTCCGTGAGGGTGGCGAGGTCGTTGAAGGCGTCGGTGTTCCACAGCCGTATGGTCCCGTCGTCACCGCTGGTCGCGAGAGTGTTCCCGTCCGGGGCGAAGAGTGCCGAGCGCAGGACGCCGGTGTGGCCGGTGAGGAGGGCCAGTTGCTGGTGAGTCCGGAGGTCCCACAGCCTGACCGTCCGGTCGTTGCCGGTGGTCGCCACGGTTTTGCCATCGGGACTGACGACGACCGACCAGACGATGCCCGTGTGGCCGCTGAGGGTGGCAATACGGCGATGGGTGCTCACGTCCCACAGCCTCGCCGCGGCGTCCCGGCCGCTGCTGGCGAGCGTCTTCCCGTCCGGGGTGAAGGCCACCGACTGCGCGGCGGCGGTGTGCGCCGCGAGCGTTGCAGTGAGGCTGCGGTCCCGCACGTTCCACAGCCGTAGTTTGCCATCCCAGCTCGCCGTGGCCAGAAGGCTGCCGTCCGGGCTGAAGGCCAAGTCGCTGAGCATGCTGGTGAGTCCGTCGAGGGCGCCGAGGCGCTGGTGGGTCCGTGCGTCCCACAGTTGTACGGACGATGGCTCGCGGCCGCCGGTCACGAAGACCGTGCCGTCCGGGCTGAAGGCCATCAGGGGACTCCTGCTGGTGAAGGACGCCAGTTGCCGATGGGTCCGCATGCTCCACAGACGGGTCGTCCCGTCGATGTAGCTGCTCGTGGCGACGGTTCGGCCGTCGAGGCTGAAGAGGATGTCCCGCACCGGTCTGCGGTGACCGTCGAGGGTGGCTATGCGGCGATGAGTGCGTGCGTCCCACAGCAGGACCAGTGAGTCGTCGTTGCTGCTCGCGGCGACGAAACGGCCGTCCGGGCTGAACCGCACCGTGTTCACCTCGCCGGTGTGTCCCCTGAGTCGGCCCAGCGGGCGCCGCGTGCGGACGTCGTGCAGGTGCACCGTTCCGTCGCCGGCGCCGGTCGCCAGCACCTTTCCGTCCGGACTGTAGGCCGCGGGGTCTCCCGCACCGCCCGGCCCCGCGAAGGAGGCGTGCGGCCGTCCGGCCCGCATGTCCCACAACCGGACGGAGGCATCCATTGACCCGCTGGCCAGCATCGTGCCGTCCGGGCTGAACGCGAGCGCGTCAACGTCTCCCGTATGGCCGTTCAGTACGGTCACGGCGGTCCGCTCCCGAACGTCCCACAGCCATACGGTGCGGTCCTGTCCCCCGCTCGCCAGGGTCCGGCCGTCCGGACTGAAGGCCAGCGCGAACACGGTGCCGCTGGGGCCGGTGAGCGTGGCCGTCGAGCGGCGCGCCCGCACATCCCACAGGCGCGTCGTGGCATCGCTCGCGCCCGTGGCCAGCGTGTCGCCGTCCGGGCTGAACGCCAGTGAAGTGACCTGTCCCGTGTGACCCTTCAGCGTGGCAGTGCGCCGCCCCTCCGTCAGGTCCCAGAGCTGCACCTCGGATTCGTCGCTCGCACTGACCCCGGAGCCGATGATGCTTACGGCGAGGGTCCTGCCGTCCGGGCTGATGACGAGGTCGTGCAGCGAGACCCCGTCGTCGCCGCGGTGGACCTGGAGTTCGCCGGTCTTCCGGTGGGTGCGGGCATCCCAGAACAGGACCTTGCCCTGCCGGCCGCCCGTGGCGATCGTGTCTCCGTCCGGGCTGAAGACCACCGGGCTCCCGGCTCCAGCCAGAACTGCGGTCTGCCTGCGTGTGCGAACGTCCCACACCCGTCCCTTCCAGCCGTCGTGGCTGGTGACGACAGTTCTGCCGTCGGGGCTGAACTCCGCGGCGAGCACCTGGCTGCCTCGGCTGTCGAGTGAGGCCACCTGCCGACGCCCCCGCACGTCCCACAGACGGGCCGTGCCGTCGTACGCACTGGTCAGGAGAGTCCTGCCGTCCGGGCTGAAGTCGACCGCCGCCACCTCGGCCGCGTGCTCCGTGAGCGTGGCCCGCAAAGGCGAGGACACTGCGGCCAGCAACCGGGCACGGGTCTGCGGAGTCGGGGAGATGCGCTGAGCAGCCAGGGCGAGGCGAGCCGCCAGCGCCGGGTCGGCGGTGGCCTGCTGACGACTCTGCTCCGTCAGGCTCCGGCCGGCCGCCAGGGCCCGCTGCTCACTGCTGTCGCGGGCGTTGCGGGTGGCCAGGGACACCGCGACGAGAGCGAGTACGGTCACCATGGCGAAGCCGGCGAGGACCAAGCGGCGTCGACGGGTGCGACGCTGCTGGACCTGCACACTGACCTCAACGAACTCGGCTTCCTCGAGGGGCACTTCGGTGGCACGTTCGTCGACCCACCGCCGCGCCTCCGTGACCTGTTCCCGGCCGAGGACCAGTGTTTTCGGGCGGCCCTGCTCCTGCCACGTCTGCAAAGAACGCCGCAGCCCCTCCTGCCAGCTGCGGAACTCCCGGTTCTCCTCGACCCAGCGCCGCAGCCGCGGCCACGTCTCCACCAGCGCCTGGTGCGCGAGCTCAGCGGTGTCACGTCCCGTCGGACGGCGCGTGACCACGACCAGCCGCGTGCTGGCCAGCCGGTGGATCAACGCCCAGTCGCTCTCGGAGAACTCGGTGCGGGCGGCGACCCGGCGGGTGTCCGGGCCGCGCTCCCCGGCGTCCAGCTGCTCGCCGGGACGTACGAGCTGGATGAAGATCCGTTCCAGCGCCTGCCGTTCGGTCCTGTCCGCCCAGGCCCACAGTGTCTGCTCCGCGCCCTTGGCCAGGGCCCCTTCCACGCCACCGAGCTCCTGGTACGCCGTGGTGGTCAGCCACCCGCGTTCCTGCCGCTCCCACAGCCGGCTCAAGGCGTACTCCAGCATCGGCAGCGCCGCCGGACCGGGCGGGGCGTCCCGCAGCATCCGCTCGACCAGGCCGTCGGCGAACCGGATTCCCGCCCGGCCCTCCAGCGGACCGGTGATCACATCGGCCAGCTGGGTCCGCATCATCGGCTGCACCACCACCGAGGTGGCGTCCCATGCCGTACGGAGGTGGGGGAGCTGCTCGATCTGCCGGAGGAAGTCGATACGGACGACGACGACGGCCTGGACTCGCCGGCTGCCGTCGGTGCGGCGGTCCGTCAGGACTCCCAGCATGGAGTCCAGCCGGCGGGCGGTGTCGGGCGCGTCGGTGAGCAGCGTTTCGAACTGGTCGGCCACCAGCACCAGCCGGGCTCGCCCGCCGTGGCGGGCCAGCGTCTGCTCCACGGCGGTACGGATGCCCTGCTCGTCGGTGAGCTGCCGGGCCAGCGCCGACCAGCGGTCGTGCCAGTCCGACTGCATGGTGTCCGCGTCCCCCGCCGAGGCCAGGGCCCAGGCCAGCAGCTCCTCGGCGGTCAGGCGCAGCCCCAGCGGGATACGGGCGATCACATAGCGGCCGTGGTCGAGACTCCCGAGCAGGCCGGCGCCGACCAGCGAGGACTTGCCGACGCCGGAGGGGCCGAGCACGGGCAGGAGGGGTACCTGCTGCTGCTCCAGGAGTTCGAGTAGTCGCTGCGTTTCGTTCCCGCGGCCGTGGAAGACGGCACGGTCGTGCTCGGTGAACGGCAGCAGTTCCCGGTACGGGCTGTCCGCCAGCAGCCTTCTGCGCAGCTGGGGCCATTCCCGGGTGAGGGACTCCACGGTGAGCGCGTAGCCGGTCCGGCGCCGCTGGTCCCCCTCGACGGCGACGACGACGCCGATGACGCCGCCGTACTCCTCGTCCCACACCGGCGCTCCGCTGAAGCCGCCGGCCAGCGGGAACGGAGTCCTCTCGTCGCAGGTCAGCTGCCACCAGCCAGTACCCTCGCGGCCCTCTACGGTGCCGCGGGTCCAGATCCCGGCGTCCTTGCTGCCGCCGCGTCCCGGGTACCTCGGGAACCCGAAGGCCCGCCAGCGGTGCCCGGCCAGGTCGTCCGCCTCCACGATGCGCAGCGGTACGGCACCCGGCGGGGCCTCGCCGGTCAGCTGCAGGACGGCGACGTCACCGCTGCTGTCGCCGGCCACCGGCACGCTGAAGTGCACGGTGGCTGCGGCCTCGGGGCACCCGGGCAGCAGGGGGAAGTCGACGGTGACCGGTAGGAGTTCCGGCAGCGGTTCGCTCTCCGGCAGGCCGGCCGTGGAGGCGACGACGTGGGCGCAGGTGAGGAGCAGCCGGTCGGGGATCAGGAACGCCACCCCGACCGGACGGCCCTCGTGCAGCACCCGGGCCGTTCCGCGCTCCCACGCGATGCCCGGCTCGGCCGCCGGTGTCACGTACCGCCCTCGGTCCGGCCCCACTCCAGTTCGAGTTTGATGTGTGCCTCCCCGGAGCCCTTCGCCACGACGAGACCCGCCTCAGCCGTCACCCGGAGTCCGAACTCCGCACGGACGTGGTCGGGGCTGCGCGGCAGATCAGCCAGCCGCTCCAGCATGGTCGCGGCCACCCGCTGCACCCGTGCCATGCCCGACTCGAACGTTTCGGCGGAGGTCTCGAAGAGCTCGTCGCCGCGACTGGCCCGGATCACCCCGGAACCCTGCTCGTCGGACAGCTCGACGACGAAGGCCTCGCCGTCCTCGAAAGGGACACTCAGGTACACGCGGCAACCTTCCTGCTGAGCCGTCAGTTCACTTATGAGTTCGGTGAGTTGTGCGATTCTTCCCGGCCCGACATGGTACTGCGGCCTCCGGCGACGGCTCCGGTCTTCGGTGCGGAAGCACGACCGACCACGCCGGCAGACGAACGGACACGGCCCCGCCCGCCGTCACGAGGAAGGCGAACGGGGCCGTGGGGCGACTGCTGGTCCGCTACCGGGCTCCCAGCTCGGCCAGCAGGGCCTTGTACTCGTCCGGGTGCTGCTCCCGCAGGATGTCCATCCACACCCGGGCCCCTTGGACGAACGTCTCGGCCGTCATCTTCTGGTGGAGATGGTGCACGCAGTAGAAGGCGTCGTCGTAGGGGAGCCGCTTCGGCTGCTTCGGCTGCGCCTCTTCCGCGTTCGCCTGGCCGGGCTCCGCCGCGCCGGCACGCGGTACCGGGATGGACTCGGAAGCCGTCTGCTCACGCTCGGCGGGCGCTGTCGGTGCGCTGGGCCCAGGCGCTGGTGCCTGCGACGCGGCCGACGCGGTAACCGGCGAAGCGGAAGGAGAGGGGGCGACCTGCTCGGCGGGCGTCTCCGGGATTATCACGCCGTGATAATCGGCGGGGCCCGCTGAACGCTCGACGGCCTCCCGCGCCGCCTGGGCCTCCGCCTTGGCGCGGGCCGCCTCCGCCCGTTCGTCCGCCTTGGCCTTCTGCTCCTCGGCGGACAACTTGCCGAGGTTGCGGACGTGTTCCACCTTCCGCGCACCGGTCACCAGGTCCTTCTGGAGCTCTGGAGTGAGCTTCAGCAGGGACAGCTTGCTGGAGATCGTGTTCTGCGGGATGCCCAGCCGCTTGGCTGCCTTGGTCTGGGAACCGTAGTAGTCGACCAGCGTCTCGAGGGCGTGGGCCTCCTCCAGGTCCGTCATGTCGTCGCGGTGGTAGTTCGCGACGAACGCGGCCTCGAGAAGCGCCTCGTCGGTGGCGACCCGGCCGTTGTCGACGCGGACGGGGATGGTGGCCAGGCCGACGCGGCGGGCGGCCTCCAGGCGCCGGTGGCCGTCGACGACGATGTACTTCGCGCCGTCGTCGAGGTCGCCGGCGCGGTCCGGCCGGCTGCGCAGGTAGGCGTCGACCGTGGCGACGGCGATGGGGATGATGATGCCGACCTCGCGGACGCTCTGCACCGTCTCGTCGAGGTTGCGCAGGTGGTTGCGCGGGTTGTCGGGGTTGTCGCTGATGAGGGTGACCGGCAGCTCCGTGATGGCCGCCGTGGTCGACTCCTCTCCGGCGATGGTCTTGTCGATGAGGTTGCGCCGGGAGGACCGGGCGCCGCGGGCCGCGCCGAACGCGGGGGCCGATCCCAGGGTGTCCGCCTTGCTCACCGGGTGGCTCCCCTCGCTACCTGCCGCATGGCTTCCGCCTGGTCGCTCTGTGGCGCGTAGCTCAGCAGCGGCATCCGCTTGCGGACCGCTTCCCGCTGTTCCTTCAGGTCGCCGATGACGGCGAGGACCTTCGGGTCGCCGAGCGACTTCCAGTTGTCCAGGGAGGATGTGGCGACGTAACCGCGGCGGGAGTCGTAGAGGTTGACGACCAGGCCGAGGTAGTCGATCTCGAGGGAGAGGTCTTCGCAGAGGTCCTCGATCTGCTGGGCGAGCATGCCGTAGGCGGTGGCGGAGGAGTCCTCGGCGAGTACGGGGATGACGACGCCGGAGCCACCGGCGGCTTCGCCTCGGCGCCGGCGCCCGTAGTAGAGGGCGGCGTCCATGGCGATGCCGAGGCTGGGCGGGCAGTCGACGATGATCACGTCGTAGTCGGCCTCCAGCGGGCGCAGCGCCAGCTCGAGGGCGGCCTCCTTCTGGAAGCCGCGCTTCTGCGTGGCCACGACGGCGATCTTGGCGTCGAGGAGGAACCCGTCGAAGCAGGCGGGCAGTACGTGCAGGCGCTTCTCGAACCGCGGATCCTTTATCTCCACGACGAGATCGCGCAGGTCTCCGCTGCCGTCGCCGCACATGTGCGAGACCAGGCTGTCGTGGTCGGGTTCGATCTGGGGGACTCCGAGCTGTTCGCTGAGGTGGCCCTGCGGGTCGAAGTCGACGATGAGGACGCGCTTGCCCGCCTCGGCGTAGGCCTCGCCGATGCCGGCGGAGATGGCGGTCTTGCCGACCCCGCCCTTCTGGTTGCCGACGATCTTCCGTTCGGGTTCGGTGCCGCGGGCGCCGTGCTGGGGGGAGGGGTTGGCGTCGAGCCAGCCGCGGACCGACTGGGCGAGGCCCTGGGTGTAGGAGACGCCGCGGTCGGTGCACGTCTCCTTGAACTGCTCGTACAGGCCTGGCGGAAGCCACGTCGAGAACGACCGCGCACCGGCGGTGTCGACCTCGGCGCCGCCGGTGGTGCTGTCGCGCCAGTCGTTGATGGCCGCCTCGACGGCGTCCTGGATGTCCAGGCTGAGTTCGGCGGCGCGGACCTTGAGCGCTTGCTGGAGCGCCGAGGGCAGCTTGGACGCTACCTTTTCCCGGTCTCCGTCGGGGTAGGGGGAAGCCATGACGTCAGCATACTGACTTCTGTTGGCGTGATGACAACCGCTTTGCAAGTTCTGACGTGGTTTCACCCGTTGGGCGTCCGGGCCGGATTATCACGCCGTGATAATTGTCGGCTCCGCCGGGACCATGTCTCTGCGATGTGCAGGCAGTCTCGCTCGCCGTCACGCGTATACGGCTCGGTCCTGGTCAGACCATCAGACGGGACACCCGGAGCCCTTGGTTGACCTTCACCTTGGGGGAGCCCGCAGCATCAGGGGGCCGGCGGCGTGTCCGGCATGAGGAGGGCACGGGCATGGAGTTGCTGACCATCGGGACGTTCGCGAAGGCGTCCCGGCTGTCTCCGAAGGCGCTGCGTCTCTACGACGAGTTGGGCCTGCTGACTCCCGCTCGCGTCGACCCGGTGACCGGTTACCGCCGCTACGCACCGGAGCAACTGGAACAGGCCCGGCTGGTCGCCTGGCTCCGGCGGCTCGGGATGCCTCTCGCCCGCATCCGGCAGGTCTGCGCCCTGGAGGCGGGCCCGGCGGCCGAGGAGGTCCGTGCGTTCTGGGCCCAGGTCGAAGCCGACACCGCCGCACGGCGGGACCTGGCCACCTTCCTCATCGACCACCTCTCCTGGAAGGACCCCGCCATGTCCCCGACCGCCAAGCCCCTGGCCATCCGTTACGCCGCGCTTTCCGACACCGGCCGTGTCCGCGAGAGCAACCAGGACACCGCCTACGCGGGGGACCGCCTGCTCGCCGTCGCCGACGGATTCGGCAGCGGAGGCGCCCCCGCCAGCGCCGCCGCCGTCAACGCGCTCAAGACCCTCGAAACCGACAGCATCCCGGCGGGCGATCTCCTCAACGCCCTCGAAGACGCGATCGACCAGGCGAAGCAGGCCGTGCACGGCGTCTCCGGAGACGGCCCTTCCTCCGACGACGCCGGGACCACACTCACCGCGATGCTCTGGACCGGATCGCAGCTGGCCCTCGTCCACATCGGCGACTCCCGCGTCCACCTCCTGCGGGACGGAGAGCTGTTCCAGATCACCCACGACCACACGCTGGTGCAGTCGATGGTCGACGAAGGGCGCATCGGCCCGGAGGAAGCCGCCTCCCACCCCCAGCGGTCCCTGCTGATACGCGCCCTGGGCCAAGGAGCCGACGCCACACCCGACATACGCCTGCACGACGCCCGGCAGGGAGACCGCTACCTGCTCTGCTCCGACGGCCTGTCCACCGTCGTGCCGACCGAGGAGGTTCGCCGCGTGCTCTCCGATGTCAGCGAGCCCGAGCAGGCGGTCCGCGAGCTCATCGCCCTCGCCAACGGCTCCGGCGGCCCCGACAACGTCAGCTGCGTGGTCGCCGACGTCATGGAACTGGAGCAGTAGCAGCGAGCGGCATGCCCCACGAGTCGTAGTCGTAGTCGTACCGGGGGTCGGTCAGCAGGCCGCCCAGTCCGGAGCCCACACATCGCCGGTGGTGCGGGGTGCCGAGGCTCGCAAGTGCTCGCGCAGTTCGGTCAGCACGGGATGCTGCTGGTCGGTGCGCGTGAGCAGCGCGTGCGGGTAGACCGGCGTCGGCTCGCGCAGCGGGATACGCCTCAGGCCATAGCTCTCCGGCCACAGATACCGGTCCCCACTGCCCACCAGGGTCGCCAGCGAACCCGAGTCGGCCAGAGCGTCCATGAGGGCCTCGTCGCCGAAGTTGGGGCCGAGTGCGTCGATGCTCAGACCGAATGCCTCCGACAGCGACCGGTAGAACCGCTCCCACTCCGTGCCGGTCCTGATGCCGGGGATCCAAATGCGGTGACCGGCCAGGTCCGCGGGCCGGACCCACTCCTTGCCCGCCGACGGATGACCGGGTCCGACCAGGAGCTCCAGCGGCTCGTCCAGGAGGCGTTCGGCTCTGATCCCGGCCGGGACCTGTTCCGCGGGCAGGGCACGGAAGGAGACGTCGACGGTTCCTTCGAGCACGGCCCGGGCGGCCCCCGCTGCGTTCTCCTCGCCGAGAGTGACAGTATCCAGGCCGGCCCCGGGGCGGGAGCGGTAGAAGCGGTAGACGGCCTGGGCCGGTGCGATACGCCGGTTGAGGACGTCCACGCGCAGGGGGCGGCTCCCGGGACGTACGGCCTGTTCCGCCTCTTCGAGCGCGGCCAGGACCTTCTTGGCGTGCGGCAGGAAGACCTGCCCGTCCAGGCTCAGCCGGGAGCCGTGAGAGGTGCGCACCAGCAGTGCGACGCCGAGGCTCTTCTCCAGGCCCATGATCCGCTTGGAGACCGCCTGCTGGCTGATCCCGAGCTCGTCGGCCGCGGTCTGGAACTGTCCGGCCTCAGCGACGGCCACGAGGGTGCGCAGCGCTTCGATGTCCACACCACCCACCCTACGAACACAACTGACGGTTGTGGCTGGTCGGGGCGGAGGTTGTTTGATCGGGCCTTCGCCCAAGTGCTGGGATCAACGCATGTCCACACGCACGGAACAGGTCATGTACGTCCGCACCCCCGGGTTCGCGCGCTATGCCGAGCGGATCGCGCAGGTCACCGACGCGACCTCTCGGCTGAACGTGCTGCCGTTCAGCGACACCGAGGGCCGCGACGAACTACTGGCGGTTGTGTTCGGCGGTCCGCTGCCGGAGTCGGTGACGATCTACCCGCCCTTCTTCACCGAGTACGGCCTGGGCACGAAGTTCGGGACGAACGTCTTCGTCAACCAAGGCTGCACCTTCATGGACCACGGCGGCATCAGCATCGGCGACAACGTCATGATCGCCCCGAAGGTCAGCCTCATCACCGGCGGCCACCCGCTGCCCCTGGCAGAGCGGCGCGCGTACGTCACCAGCGCCCCGATCGTGATCGAGGACGACGTCTGGATCGGCGCGGCCGCTGTGGTCACGCAGGGTGTGACCATCGGCGCCGGAGCGGTCGTGGCCGCCGGTGCGGTCGTCACCGGTGACGTGCCGGCCGGCACCCTGGTCGCGGGCGTGCCCGCCCGGGTGGTCAAGGGCATCGACTGCTGACCAGAGACGTCATCTACCCCGACAGCCGGCCACCCCGGCCACCTCGGCCACCCCCTGCGAGTACGCATGAACGTGGCTCGGGGAGGGGCTGCTCAGCGGAAGGCGGCGACATTCTCCAGAACCCACTGGCGGAACGGCCTGGCGGCGGTTCCGGTGACCCTTGAGACCGTGTCGCGCACCGTCAGCAGTTCGTCGTTGACGTCCCCGCCCGTCAGGTCCAGCACCGCGTCCGCGGCCTCGGCTCCCAAGAACGTCGACATGTGCCGGTGGGCCTCCGCCCGGCTGATCTCCGCGAACGGCACCTCCCGCCCCAAGGCCGCCGCGATGGCCTCCACCTGTTGCCGGGCCGTCACACGCTCCGGGCCGGTCAGCGCATACGTCCGCCCCTGGTGACCGCCGGGCTCGGTCAAAGCCACGCGCGCCACGGCCGCGATGTCCGCAGGGTGAATCGTGGGCAGCCCGGTGTCCGCGTACGGCACACGGACCGCTTGGTGCGCACGGATCGACTCCGCCCACCACAGGGCATTCGAGGCGAACTGCGTCGGCCGCAGAACCGTCCAGGCCATGCCGCTGTCCTTGAGCAGCCGCTCGACAGCCAGGTTCTCGCGGGCAGGGCCCAGATCCGGATGCGTCTGGACGGTGATGGAGGACACGAGCACCACATGCTCGACAGCCGCCTGCCGGGCGGCGTCGAGGATGTCGGCATCGGAGCCCATCCGCGACACGAGAAACAGCGAGCGCACTCCGTCCAGCGCGGACTTCAGGGAAGCCATGTCGGCGAAGTCCCCCTCGCTCACCTCCACCCCTTCGGGGAACGAGACCCGCGCGGCGTCACGGGTGAGCCCCCGCAGCGGCCCGGCACCGCACGCGTGCAGCTCATCGAGCAGAGCACTTCCTATGTTCCCGGTGGCGCCCGTTACGAGAATCACGCGTCTTCTCCAGTCGTCAGGTGATCGGCCGTCAGGTGATGAGCCGAAGAAGACGCTAGAACTTCAACCATGCTTGAGGTCAAGGAGATCGCTGGCACGGTGCCTGCTTCAGCAGCGTCCGGTCGGGATTATCACGGCGTGATAATCGCGTGCCGCGGCTGATCCGTGACGCTCCTCTGATTCGCACGCGGAGAAACGATCCGACTCTGGAGTCGGATCGGCTGGCGTGGTGTCCTACCCAGGCCTTCCGCAGTAACCCTGCTGGAAGGAATCCCAGAAGTCCTCATCGATCTCGGTGTCGGCGAACGAGTTCCAGTTGGTGTGGGCGACGAGTTGGTCGCGCCCGTCGCGGCTGTTGAGGACATAGGTCAGGAACCGGGTGCGCTGCCGCCGTGGCCGTACGCACAGCCGCAGCTGGTGGCGTAGACGTAGATACCCAGGCCGTAGGCGACAGCGGGCGGGGCGCTGCCGGTTGTGGGGATCGTGTCGGTGAGCATCCGGCGAAGCATGTCTGGGGGCAGGAGGCGTCCTTGCAGCAGGGCCGGTAGAAGCGTGCGATGTCGGCCGCGGTCGAGACGAGGGCGCCCGATGCGCCGGCCTCCGACGGGCTGAACGCGGTGATGTCGAACCGGTCGGCGTCCGGCGCGTTCGGCAACAGGAACGAGATGTCCGCGTAGCCGTGTACATGGGCCCCGTCGATGGTGGTCCGCGCCAGCGGGTACGAGGTGTCGCGCAGCCCGAGGGGGGCGAAGATGCGGCGTTCCAGGTTGGTGCGCAGGTCGCGGTCGGTGATCCGTTCGACGATCAGGTCGAGCAGCAGGTAGTTGGTGTTGAAAGGACTCGCCCTGCACACGCACATCGACCCCGACGGCGCACCGAAGCCGGCGATCCTCGCCGCGCTGGACGACCAACTCGGCCGCGTCTTCGCCGGAACCTGCCGACGCGCCCAGCTCGGTTAGAGATCCGCAGGGCGGCACCCTGGGACACGATGGCAGCATCAGGCCCAGTACTGCTCAGAGCCGGGGATTATCTCCTGTGCCTCTGGGCTGCTGTGTTTCATCATGGGGGATGACTGCTTTCTACCACGTGTGTTTCGCGGTCCCGGACATCTGGCGAGCGATGCGGGACCTGCAACGCTCGGCTGGGGTTGAGTGGAGTGATCCGCTGTCCGACCGGCTTGGCGAGTGGGAGTACCGCATCGCCTTCACCACGGGCGGGCCACCCTTCATCGAGCTCATCGAGGGTCCAGAAGGCTCTCCCTGGGACGCGTCGGCGGGAGCCAGGTTCGATCACATCGGCTTCTGGTCCAGCGATGTTGAGCGGGGGTCCCGGCGCCTGGACAGAGAGGGGGTTCCCGTGGACTTCTCCGGCTGTCCCTACGGCCGACCGTTCGCCTATCACCGCATGGACAGCATTGGCGCACGCATCGAACTCGTCGACGTCAGCCGACAGGCCGCGTTCCTCAACAGGTGGCATCCGGATGGGGAGCCCATGCCCGTCATCGACGAGCCCACCGGAACTTGAGTTTGTGCTGCACGGTCCGACCCTCGAACGTTGTACCGAACGCGGCCGAAGGCCGTGAGAGTGAGTCCGCTGCCTGATGCTGTCCGGGGGGGAAGCGTTCGCGGAAGCGTCACGCTTCCGGGGAGAATTCTACGAGTGTCTGAGCGCCCGGCGCGACGAGTTGTCCGAGCTGGCGGACGCGGTGCTGTGTGCGGACGGGGCGGTGAATCTTCGGTGGACCTGACGCTGCTGCCCGAACATCGACGTGGGCATGGAGCGATGTACGGCGGCTCGAACCACGGCCGGATCGACACCGAACGGCTGCGGACGGTGCTGACCGGGTTGCCGCTGCCGCGGTTCGACGGCGAGCGCCTGGTCCTGACGGTCGATGTGTCCCCGTGGCTTCGCTCGGACGCGCCGTGCTCGGCGGACCGGCTGTTCTGCCACGTACACGGCCGCGCACAGTCCGAATGACGAGAGAGGCGCGAGAGACCGTTGAGTCTCTCGCGCCTCTCCCGACTGGTGTGCTTGCTCAGCCGGTCGGTCGGTTCAGCAGGGGGACGACGACCTGCCGCGCAGTCGCTGCTTCGCCCAGGCGGAAGAACTTCACCTGCCCCATGGTGTGCGTGCACTCCAGGTAGCCGGCCGCCTCGAGCTCGCGCCGCGCCCGGGAGAAGTGCGGTGCGGGTACGCCGATCAGCTCGGCCAGCTCGGCCGCGGTGCGCTCGACGCTGTTGTCCAGGCCGCCCAGGATCGCGTAGGTCATCAGTACGTTCTGCTTCAGGTGAGAGAGATCGCTTATGCGCGCCTGCAGGGCTTCGAGCTCTGGGTATGGACTGTTGCGTGCCATGGTCAGGCCCTTCGTCGCTGCGCCGGACGGCCCGGCAGGGTCGGCAGGTGGTAGGCGGCTGCCTCTTCGGATTGTTCCCGTCCGGAGAGACTGGAGACGATGTGCGGAGTCACCCGGTACTTGATGGTCCGGCCGATCACATCGGCCACCAGGAGCATCTTGTGCTCGGCGAGCTTCTTCGCCATCCTCCTCGTCGCCTGCGGGGTCAGTCCGAGGAAGTCGGCGGCCTCCACTGCTGTGGCACCACCCTTCCCGTTGTACGTCATGATCCCGCAGTAGAAGAAGAGCCGAAACTCGTTGCCGGTGATTCCTGAATCAGCCGCGAGCATGGCGAGGACTCGTTCGAAGCTGAACTGCCCGTGCCGTCCGCCGAAGGCGTAGGACCGGCGTGGGGCGCCCTCGTCCTCTGGCTCCAGCAGCTCGTGGACCTCACCAGTCGCGGTGTTGACCAGCGCACGGCTGCGTCCACTGCGGCCCTGATTTGGCACTTGCGACCCCTGACCTGGGCTTGTCTCTGACAACCGCGACATTACCACTGGCGACATGTCGTCTGGGGTAACCGAAGGAACCCGGCGTTTCCTTCACATACCCGCACCGACATGTCGCCGAGGGTCGTCGAAGGAATCCTGAGGTTCCTTCGACGACCTACTGCGTCATGTCGCCATAGGTCGTCGAAAGAACCGCCCAGTTCCCTCGATGACCACTGACGACATGACCACTGGCGACATGTATCGGCATCCTAGTGTGCTCATATCGGCATCTCAGAGTGCCGATATGAGCATCCCAGGATGCCGATATCGGCATCCCTCGGTACCGATCTACCGGGTGTTTTCGCAGGTCAGAGCATCGCGGAGGCTACGCACTCTCCATACAGGGAAAGGACCCCGGCAAAGGAACCCGCCGTACGGGAGGCCCTGCGGTACTCGCGCAAGCGCTCCGTTCCTCGGGCTGCCCCTCTGGCCGTAGGTTCTCCTCAGTCTGGTGACACTTACCGACCTCAGCAGTTACACAGCGTGGCGGAGGTCCGGGGTGGGTTCGCAGGCATACGCGCGCCGGCTCGGGAGTCTGCAGGTATCGCCTTGGCGGGCTTTCGCTGGTTGAGGGCATCTGAGCGCGATAGTCGGCAAGGCAAGGTGGCAGTCGGGAAAACCCGCCCGGGGTACTTTCAGAGTCCGTCGCCAGGCTCCCGGCCCATGACCAGCGGTACGGGGCTCACGTGCGGGTGCTGCGGGGCCCATCACCCGTAGCTGCCGATGAACTACACGGCCGAGGCCCCTGCCGTGTGGGATTCAGCTTTCGCCGAGGCGTGAATCGCCAGTCCCGGTCGCGCTCGCAGGCCTGAGCCGCAGAGCCCAGCGGTTCATCGAGGCGGAAGGCGTCCGCGTCTACCGGCGGGATGCCGGACGGCACCGCGTCGCATGGCTCGGGCTCGAGATCCTGCCGCGGCGATCGACCGCGCTGCTGCCTTCCAGAACCGCTGGGGCGGCCTCGCCCTGCCGCTGGCTGTCCCTCGGGGATGTTGGTCCCCGCGGAGGCTAGGGTCTGGCCATGGGATCAATGGGGGATAGTCCCCGGAGCCGTTGGGCGTTCGTGGGTGCGACGTTGGCCAAGCGTCCATGGCTGATCGTGAGCTGTCTCGCGCCTGCTGCTTCCCTGCTGCTTTCCGGCGAAGCGTTCCGCGAGCCCTCCTACGGGAACTGCTTCTCCTCGCGGCCGATGTCGTCGATCGGGCCGAGGATCGTCCAGCCAGGTCCGAGGGGGCGGGTGGAGCGGAAGCCGTGGGCGGCCGCGTACTCCTCGGCCTCCTCCGCGGTGTCCTCGGGGGCGCTCATGATCGTGTAGCGCGGGGGGTCCTCGTGGTAGAAGCGGTAGAAGGTGCGGCCCTCGTCCTTGGACTGGTAGAGGATCACGCTGACGCCCCAGAGGGCGTCGTACACCTTCTGGGCGCGCGGGGGCGTCGTCGTGCACGTGTCGGAGGGGCGGCCGGGCTCGCGGACGCAGGTGCGGTACCCGCTCCAGTCGATGCGTTCGGCGCGGGGGTGTTCCGCGATCAGCTTCCGCATCCGGGCGTCGGCCCGGGCGAAGGCGTCCTCGCGGCGGTCGTACTCCTGCTCCAGCCGGTTGAAGCGCTGCTCGTCGAGGCCGCTGCCGAAGTGGTCCTCCAGGCCCGCGAGGACGGCGACCCGCCAGGCCAGGTACCCGGCCGTCACGACGAGCAGCGTGACGGCCAGGACCCGGCCCGGTGAGCGCCTGTGGGGCATCAGGTCGGCGAGGTCAGAACGTGCCGCTGATGGGGATCTCGATATCCGCCTGCGCGATCGCCGGGGGGTACTTCCCGTCGAACCGGTCATAGTGCTGGAGCGTAAACCAGTCGATGAAGCCGTACTCCGTGATCTCGTCGTCCGGGTCGAGACCGAAGTGGTCGTAGGAGTGGAAGACGAGCTTGCCGGAGAAGGAGTTGCCCTCGACCTTGTAGTCCTTCAGCGCGATCGTGTGGCCGTGGAACTGGTGGATCGCGATGGAGAGGGCGCGCTGGTTGGCGTCCCAGAGCGAGAAGTCGTACACCGGGTACTTCAGGTCCTGGCGGAGGAACTCCTGGAAGAGGAAGTTCTTGGAGAGGTCCTCCTGGACCTTGAGCTGATCGGTGCGGCCCTTGTTGTCGATGAGGGACTGCTTGATGATCTGGATGGCCTTGTCGGTGTACGCCTTCTCCTGCGGTGAGTCGCCGACGGCGCGGGAGAGGGCCGTGCCGGAGCCGCGGTAGAGGAAGCGGCCGGGGTCGAAGTTGTCGTCGATGGTGACCGTGCCCGCGCTCTGGCCGCCGCGGCCGTAGCGGAAGGCGTTGCGGAGGTCGTCGACGGACTGGGCGTAGTCGGCGTCGGCGCCGAGCTTGCCGAAGTTCATGATGTCGTTGAACTCGGCCCACATCCAGGACTCCGGCGTGATGCGGGCGACCCAGAACTCCCAGCTGAGGTCGGTGAGTTCGTCGAAGTTGTAGTCGTTGAAGGTGAGGTCGTCGGCGACGCGCGGGTCGGCCGGGACGGGCGGGTGCTGGGGGTCGGGGGCCTTGCGGCGGCCCTCGCGGAAGGACGACTGGTGGATCAGCATGTCGGTCGGGGGCGGCTCGACCAGGTCACCCGAGTCTCCGCTGGCGCCGGGGCCGTCGGAGAGGATTCGCTTGCCGGGGGCCTGGGGACCTGCCTTGTCGAAGGCGTGGCTGTCGAGGACGACGTACTTGGCGGAGCCGTCGGCCGTGGCGGTGGCCGTGATCGTGTTGCCGCTGCGCTGCTGGCCCGACTGCTTGACGAGGTGGCGGGCCTTCTCGTCGTAGCGGTAGAGGGCCGGTGCGGTGCCCTCCGTACGGTCGGGGTCGAGGCGGAAGGTGAGCCTTGCGGTGCGGTCCGCGGGGGCGGAGACCTGGAAGCCGTTGCCGAGGTAGCCCGGAGTGGACTCCGGGAACTCCCGCTGCTCGGCAGGGAGCCTGGTGACCTGGAAGCCGCCGACCTGCTTGGCGCGCAGGCCTTTGAGCGTGGCCTCGGCGGCGGTGGCGCCGCCGTCCGCGCGGCGGGTCACGTCGAAGGCGGAGTTCTTGGTGCGGGGGGAGGCGTTGAGCCTCGTCTCCTCGCCGTCCTGGACGCCGTCGCCGTCGGTGTCGGCCTTGGTGGGCTCCGTGCGCAGCTTCAGCTCGCGGGCGTCCGCGAGGCCGTCCCGGTCGGTGTCGGCGCGGGTGGGCGTGGTGCGGAGTTCGAGCTCGCGGGCGGCCGTGAGGCCGTCCTCGTCGGGGTCCTCGGCGCCGTCCTTGGTGCCGTCGCCGTCGGTGTCGGCCTTGAGCGGGGTGCTGAAGCGGTAGCCGAGCTCGGCGAAGTCGGAGAGGCCGTCGCCGTCGGTGTCCTCGGACTTGGGGTCTAGCTTGGCGCGCACCTCCAGGTCGTCGGGGAGGCGGTCACCGTCGGTGTCCTCCGTCGGCGAGATGCCGTGCTTGGCGAAGGACGCCCAGGTCGGGGCATCGGCCTCGGCGCCGGGCTCGGCGCGGTACCAGACGGTCTCGGTCCTGCCCGGCTGGAGGGTGTTCGTGGGGCCGAAGCCCTGGAGCGTCGTGCGCGCGTCCTGGGGGGCGGCGAGCTTCGCGGCGGAGGTGTCCGTGATGCGGTCGGAGAGCTCGAAGGTCAGCGACCATTTGGAGACGGGGTGATCGGAGACGTTCTCGAGCTGGAGCCGGGCGACGTACGAGCCCTCCGTCGCTCCGCCGCGCAGGGCGGCCGGAACCTGGCTCCACGCCGCGTCGCCGGGGGTGACCTGGCGGTAGGAGACGTCGACCGTGTTGTCGCGGTAGAGCGTCGCCCCGTCGGTGGCCGCGCCGTCGCCGGGGGGTCCCGCGGCGGCGGGCACGGCCGTACCGAGGAGAAGGAGCAAGGCCGCGCCGAGGGGCACGGTGGCGCTTCTGTTCATGGGGCCTCCCATGTCTGAAGCCATGTCGGAAGACATGCCTGTTGTCTCGAAGCTGCGGTTGTGTCACAGCAGTTCGGAACCAAACGGGGGGAAGCTAACAGACGTGGAGGATGGTTCCCAAGGTGTGGTGGAGGCGAGATTGAGACGTTTGTCGGGAGATTGGTAAGCCCTGTTCCGCTTGTGTTCCTGCTCTGCCCGCGGGCCGCGGTGGTCAGCGTCATCAACCCTGGTCGGCACGGCGCTCAGCCGTGCTCTGCACGGTGGTCCTGGCGTACGGGCTGTGGCCGGGCAAGCCGCCTCGCCCGGACGTCCTGTGGACAGTCCGGTGACGGTCGGTCAAGCGAGAGGCTTGCGGTATCGGACGTACTCGTTCTGCCGCCGGAACCCGACGCTCTCGTAAAGGTCGTAGGACCGGTGCGGATTTGCCGTGCCCGTGTACAGCCTGGCGGTCGTTGCACCCTGCTCGCGAAGGCTTCGCAGCCCGTCCAGCAGCAGGGCCCGGCCGATCCCGAGGCGTCGCTGGTCCGTTCGGACACTCAGCTCTTCGACCTCGCCCACGGTGTGGTCGTGACGGCGGATGGAGCAGAGGGCGACGCCGAGCATGTCCTGCCCGCTCCAGGCAGCCCTCCAGCATGCCGGGTCGGCGGTGTCGACGAAGTCCTGGAAGAGCCAATCCTGAGTGAAACCGGTGTCCGCATAGGAATCGACTACCGTCCGCCAGGCCGCACGGTAGTGGCTGGTCCCGATCGGCCCCGTCCGTATCCCCGCCGGCAGTTCGCCGGCCGGCTCGGGCAACTGCCGCAGATCTCCCAGCTCCAGCTCGACCAGACTGAAGACGCGTCGATAACCGGCAGCGAGTAGAAGCGCCGTGGCGTCCTGCTCGGAGGCCATGGCGTTCGCGCCGATCACTGCCGTCCGAGCCGTTCCATGTTGTTCGACGAGCCGGCGGATGCGCTCCTCGGCCCAGCTCAGCATGGTGGAGCCGATGCCCTGGCCTCGATGCTCGGGCAAGAGGTAGCCGCGGTGCAGGTAGAGCCACGTATCGTCCCGCTCTTGCCACCACCGGATCGTCGCGTAGCCGACGACGCTTCCGTCGTACGCCACCAGGATCTGGTTCTTGGACGGCTCCTCCAGCTTGGCAGAGGCTTCGGCGATCTCGGCGGCGGTCGGGAGCCCTTCCACAACGGAACGGGCGTCGACCCGGTCCGGTTCAGCGCACCCCAGCCGCACTGCGGCCATGGGGCCGTGGTCTTCGTCGCCGAGATACGGCCGGAACCCGAAGCCGGCCGGAAGGTCCTGTCCTGGTGTGTCATCCGACATGATCGGATGATCCCTGGCTGTGAGGCAGACACGCCATCCCATTCATGCCGCGAGCGTCCTTGGCCGTTCGACGAGTCGGCCGCGTTCGAAGCGGGCTCCGGCGCGGCCGAGGGCGACAAGGTGGGGTGCCGTCGTCGTTGAATCAGTCACACGAGGATCGAACTCTGGCTGGCTGGAGGCGCCGACACACGCTTCTTTCGTCTTCCCGGTGACCGTGACACCTCAGTTGGAGGGTACTGCGGCACCGGATTATCACGCCGTGATACTTGCCTGCCGCAGCAGATCCATGAGGCCCCCACTGCTTCACTCATGGAGAAACGATCCGACTCCAGAGTCGGATCGCTTCACGGCATCGCCCCTTCAGCTGCCGACGGCTCGCAGGTGACGTCCGGCCTGACCTCGGTCCTCGAAAAGTGCCGGGTTGAGCCGGTAGTGCTTGGCGCTTCCCACACTGCCGGTCACCTCCAGCCACCCCGCCTCGAGCAGTTCCTTCCGGGTCCGGGACAGCACCGGTGGCGTCATCCCCGCCGTGGCGGCCAGTGTGCTGGCCTTGATCATCACCGTGCCGTCGGGACGCTGCTCCGAGGACGCGTAGAGCATGACGACGATGCGCTGGTTCGGGCTGAGGACCCGCCCGGTCTTCTTCAGCAGGTACTGCACGTCTGCCGCGTCGTGAATCCTCATCAGGCCTCGCCCTTCTTCCCACGCCGACGGACACGGGGCTCGCGCACCTTGGTCTCCGGAGGGTTCCAGTCCTTCACGGCCTCGCGGTGGGCGAAGCCGGTACCGATGAATGCAAGGTAGGGCGTGCACCTGTAGAAGGTGGTCCGCCCGAGCCCGCCCGCCTCGACAAGCAGCCGAGCCCGCTTGAGTACCTTCACCGCTCTCGACAGAGCATCCGGGCTCATGCCCAGCTCCTCAGCGATGGCGGAGCCCGTACGCATGACGGCTTCCTCGCTCGTCTCCGTGGCGAACCAGTACCAGACCAGGACGCGAAACTCCCGGTCGGTCAGGCCCGAGGCCGCCGAGGCGAGTTCCCGGCCCTTGCGGATGCCCACGTTGATGTGAGCCCCGTCGAACGCGTAGTTGGCGCGGTGTACCTCCTCGAACTCTCCCGTGTCCTGATCGACCAGGGCGAGGATCTTTCGCGCCTGCTCTGCCATGTGGGGGCCGTCCCTGCACGTCGGTATGGGGGCGGTAGGCGATCAGCCTCTGGGGAACGGATCACTTACCGGGAAGAGCATTACCACATTGCTAAGTGATCCCGCTGCACAGTCGGATCGGTGTGCGATGTGCGCACAGGGTCAGTGTGTGCACATAGCTAACCGATCCGATTCCAGAGTCGGATCAATCCGATCCTGGAGTCGGGTTGATCCGACTCTGGAATCGGGTAACCCGACTCCAGGATCGGCATACCCGATCCTGGAGTCGGATCGTCTAGCGCGTTTTCGCAGGTCAGATGCGTCTTCGGGGCTACGCTCTCTTCATGCATGAAAGTGCCCAAGGTCTCGCGCCCATCGGAGTTCCTCACGCACGTCGGAACCTCCGGTCCTCGCGCGTGTCGCGCACGAGCCGTCATCGACGCGCGGGTTGATCGGGGCTCAGCTGACATAGCAGCAGGAAGGCGTGGCTGGTCAGGTCTGTGGCTGAGGTGGCACACGCGCGCCTGGATGGTCGGCGCCCCCGACGTCGTGGTGGACTGGTTTGTGGCTGGGGTGTTCATGTGGTTCGGGGCCGGGACATCGACGACAGCGGGTACCGGAGCACAGTCGGGCCGCGATCAGTGGGCGGGGGCTACCGGTCGCAGGAAGCACGGCCTCCGAATTAGGCGCCGCCCCTGCCTCCTAATCGACCACCGGCCCGGCGACACGTACGGCAGTGTCATCGAGGTCGACTACGAGGGGAACGAGGTCACCGCGGTCCGTTGGAGGAGTCTCGAGGAGATGATCCGGCTGATGGCCGAATCCTTGGAGTCCGGGCTGCCGATGCCATCCCCTTCACCGGTCGGCCCCCGCCTCATCCTCCCCGGACGTCAAGTCGCCACGGAGTGCCCATACATGTGGCAGGAGAGCCTGGAAGAGCGGGGTCCATCGAAGAGTCCGCCGATTGTAGGTTGGAGGAATGAACGATCACCTCGTGGGAGACGAAGCGGCTGCACAGGTGCGGGCGGCCTGGGCCCGCATCGAGACGTGGATGGCCGCGCATGCCCCCGGCTCGCTGGCGACGCTGCGTCCGGCGGCGACCGAGAGACAGATCACCGCGGCCGAGACCGAACTCGGGTTGAGGCTGCCGCCGGCGTTACGTGCCTGGTACCTGCTGCACGACGGATCCGTCGGCACCCGTACGGACGACTTCCAGGACGCCACCGACGGCTCTCTCGTCACCGCTCTCGAGTGGCGCAAGACCGCTTGGCTGCCTCCTGGTTACGCCTGGTACCAGCTCGACCGGATGGTCACCAAGTGGCAGGTTCGGACCACGCGCGAAGGCGGCGGCCATGACCGCGCCCACCTTCCGCTGGCCGTGACGGCGGGCGACACGTGGTCCGGGCTGTTCATGGATGCTGACCCCGAGCGGGCCACGTTCGGCCGGATGGCCACGTGGAGCATCGGAGCCCTGGACCACGTCGGCACGTCGGCTTTCACCCTCCCGCAGTGGTTGGAGGAGATCGCCTCCGCCCTGGAGGCCGGCCGGTGCCTGCGCGACACGAACGGCGAGGAGATGAGCGACCTGTGGCCGCATCTGGACGAGGAGGACGGCGCGCTGGCCTGGGGTGACCCGGAGGTGATGGAGGAGGAGGACTGGACAGTCCATCGCGGGCCCCGGTGACACCGGGGGGTGGTCCCCGCCGAGGGCGGGGACCACCTCTTGTGCGGGGTTCAGGGCTTGGTCATCGTGCAGACGAGGTCGGCCTTGGAGGTGTCGCACTCCCGGAACCAATCGTTGCCCGGATCGAGCAGGTAGCGGTCCTCGTCGATGAGGCGCAGCTGCCTGGCGAACTTGCCGAACGGGCTCATGGAGCCCTGGTTGACCTTGCCGGACATGGAAGACCGGCCGCAGTTCTCGGTGAACGCAGGAGGGTCGTAGCGGGTGTCGTCGAGCAGGTGCTCAGTGCCGTCGTCGGTCCGGGCGGCAACCGTCTGGATGCAGTCCGCGCCGCCGTTGGGCGCCGGGTTCTTGCCAGCGGGGATCTTCATGCCGGCGGACTGGTAGGTCGAGGCGAACGGGAACTCGTCGCAGTTCAACTCGTCGTCGATCAAGGGGATCGTGTGGTACAGCGCCGTCCTGGGGTGCGGGACGAATGTCTTGCCCGGCACCCAGCCCGTGTCAGTGGCCTTCTTCCCGCGGTACCTGCTGCAGATCGCGTCGCGGCTGGTGATGTCCGGGGCGTAGCCCAGGTGGTTGCGGCCCTTCGGAGGAATGTACTGCAGGGGGTTGCCACGGGTCTTGCCCATGCCCGTGACCCCTGACTTGTTCTGGATGAGCCAGGCGTGCGCGGCGGCGGCCGGGAAGTTGGCGGTGTTGAACTTGTAGGTGGGGACGTAGAGCTTCTGGACGCAGCCGGGGTCACCGTAGGAGGCGACCTTGTCGCAGCGCACCTGGATCCCCGCCTGGGTGAGCGGCATAGGCAGCTTGTCCTCCCAGGACCGCTTGGTGCCGTCGGGCAGCGGAGGCGGGTCGATGTCGGTCTGGGGGTAGATGACGAGGTAGACCGGCATGTCGATCGACTTGTCGCGGTCCGTCTGGCCGGTGGTCCGGTTGGTGTTGCCGTTCCAGGTGTGGGTGACGCTGCCGGTGGCAATGTGGTTGTCGTTCGGTGTGCTGCCGTTCATTCCACCGTCCCACGACAGGTCGCCGAAGAAGTCGATGTTCTTGGAGGACTGGCTGCCGTCGTCGCACCCGGTGCTGAAGCAGAACGAGTCGATCAAGGCCTCGGGATCGCCGTCGCCGAACAGCACCGCCCGTTCCTTGTCCGGGAAGGTGTTCTTGATCTGCTGCAGCTGGACCCAGGTCTTGATCTCGTTGCCGTGCAGGTCCGTCTTGGCCTGCCAGGCCAGCTCGAACTGTGCACCGTACGTGGTCGTGTCCACACCCGGAATGACCTCGGTGCTCCAGCTGATGTCTATCCGGTAGTACACGCACGCCTCGGTGCGGGTGATCAGGGACTGCTGGGTGGACCCCACCTTGGGCTTGCACCAGTCCTGTTTCACCACCGGATCGGGCGGGCTGTCCGCCATGGGAGACAGCTGGCGGGCGGCCATGTCGGTTCCCTGGGGCGAGCGCGCCTTCTGCGGAGTCAACTTGATCGTCAGATCACCGGAGCGGATCGTCTGCGGCTGGGTCTCCTCGAACGGGTACGGCTGCGGAGGGGCGCTCGGCGCCGGCTGAGGCGCCGATGTGTCCCGGTCGGGAAGCGTGATGTCGACGGCCTGCGGACGGTTGTAGTCGCGGTTGCCCGCGGTGAACCCGTAGTCCTTGATCGGGCCGACGTTGTCGGCGCGGTCCACGGAGCGGGTCTGCAGGGTGTGGTTGCCTACCTCGGCCGGCGCCAGCGAGAACGAGGCCGTGTTGCCTGCCGCGGCGGCACGGGTGACCGTCGTGGTGGGAACTGTCCGCCAGCCGGCATCGAGAGGGTCGTCGTCGTACGGGTCGATACGCCACTGGACGTCCCGGGCGTCCGACTCGCCGGTCTCGACGTCGAATACGCCCGTGACGCCCTTGTCGCCGCCGCCCCAGTTCTCCGGGTAGGTCGCCGAGGAGATGCTCTTCGGCTCGTCGGGGGCGGTGGTGTCGACGACGAACTGGGTCCAGGGGGACCAGTTGAGGTTGTAGTGGGTGCCGTCGTAGGCGTTGGTGCGGAACTTGTACGTGCGGCCGTCCTTGAGCTGCCCGGCGGGCACGGTCACGGACAGGGACTTGCCCTGGTCCCCGTACGGCGAAAGGAGCAGTCCTTCGCCGAGGGGGGTGGTGATGGGGGTGTTGGTGGCGGCGTCGTAGACCTGGAAGGTGCCGTTGACCTGGTCGCCGTCCGGGTCGGTGAACGTGTCCCGCAAGGTCGGGGTGGTGGTGTTCACCGCCCACACTCCGGCGTAGGACTTGAACGGTGCGCCGGCCTGCCGGTTCGTTCCGTCCGAGGGGCGGTAGTTGTAGGTGACGGTGAGTTTCGGCTGGTTGGCCGCGTTGTTGGCCGAGTTGACGCGCTTCCACTCGTGGATGTCGGACTCGCTGGACGCGCGCAGTCCCATGCCGGCGTGGTCCCACTTCTTGCCCGCCCAGTACTGGGCGAGGGTGGTCACGTCGGCGGTGATCCATCCGTCGGCTGCCGTGCAGCCCGGGTTGCCGCGCGTTGCGGTGGAGGTCGCGTACTTGGCGGCCATGGCGGGCTGGTTCGTCCACCGGCTGGAGGTGCCGGCGTTGTTCGCCGTCCACACCTCCCACGGCTGGGCGGTGCAGTCGGTGTTGCCCGAGTGGAAGTTCCACAGGGACAGGGTCGCCTTGGACACCAGTGCGTCCGCGATCGGCGCGGTGTTCCAGGTGATGAAGGAACGGGCCGTTCGGTAGGTGCCGTCGCCGTTCTTGGTACCGGGGTTGCCGAGGTCGAGTTCGGTGTCGCCGGACCAGTCGACCGTTTCGCCGCGCTGGACGTAGGTGTCGAACAGGTTCCCCAGGGCCGAGGTCGACGGGTCGACCGTCACGGGGTACTGCGTTGCCGGGTCGGCGAGGAAGGCGGCATCGGGGGTGACCACGAGGTCCACGACGCCGTTGCCCTTGTTGATTACGTCCATTCCGACGCGGGCCCGGTTCTCGTGCTTCCCGGACCGCTGGTCCACCGAGGCGTCCCACATGACCGGCGCGGGCATCGTCGCCCGCACCACGCCCGTCTTGGCGTCGGTGAAGGACACCGACCCGTCCTTGTTGGCCTTCGCGACCAGGCCCTTGGCCTTGACCGGCAGTGTGTAGGAGTAGCCGTCGGCGCTCGGCTTCTCGGCGATCTCGACGTACTGCTCGAAGCCGGTGCGGGTCGCCTCGACGATCACGTCCGCGCCCGGCACGGCCTCGTTGTACCGGGCCGTCGTGCCGTCCAGCTCCGGCTTCGGCAGGCCGCCCTTCCACTGCAGGGTCACCGCCTGCTCTCCACTGCCGAGCGTGACCAGATCCTTGGGGGCCGCCTTCTGCGCGGCGCTCAGGGAAGCCGGGGCCTTGCCGGTCCTCCCGGCCAGACGCAGCCCCTCGGGGTGGTTCTTTGCCCGCACCGCGCCGTCCGCGCCCGCGGTGAGGGTGACGTCGACCTTCTGCCACTTCCCGTCCCGCCACACCCGTTCGGGGCCGGTGGTGAGTTCGGTGGTCAGCGTGCCGTCGGGGTTGGCGACGGTGTAGGTGGTGGCCGTCGTCTCGTCGGAGACCACCACCTTCTCCCCGGTCTCCCGGGCCTGGGTGATCGCCCATGCCTTCGAGCCCTTCGCGTGCTTGGCTGCCCACGCGATGTCCGCCTCGAGGATCTCGTCCTTCGTCGGCTGGATCGCCTCGGTGGTGTCGGGCTCCGCAGCAGGTGCCGCGCCGACAGGCAGTGAGGCCCCCGCTATGAGCGCGGCCTCGGCGACCAGGAGCAGCGCAACTCCGGTAGCCAGGCGCGCTCTGCGCCGCCGTGGCGCTTGTTGTCTGTATGGAGACACGAAAGTGCATGTCCTTCCCTGTAGAAAAAATGAGACACGCGTGCGAATACGTGTCACGAGCGCAGGACACTAGGCACAAGGCAGCAGCGGGAAAAGGCAGTTATCGGCCCCGGCTGACCGGCCACCAGCCGGGTCGGCGGGCTGAGCGGGACTTCGCCTTGAAACGCGACAGTGATCACACTGGTCGTCCCGGGTAGTGGACGGGGCGCGGGCCACTGGCCTTCGTGACGACATGCCGGCACGAGATCGCGGGGCGTCCCAAGCCTGCGGACGAGCCCGTTGGTGGACCTCGCGGAGACAGCGGTCGGGCGGAAGCGTTGACCCGACCGGGCAGGCCGACCCCGCACACGGCCGGAGTGCGGAAGCCGTTGTCGGCGGCCGCCATGATGGAGGCGTGGACTACAGCCTTGTCATCGCAGCCGCTCAGGCCGCCGGCCCTTGCCCGGTAGGCGACGAGACCTCCTGGGGCCGGCGAGTGCACGCTCTGACGGTCGACCTGCACTTGATCGCCCAGCAGGCGGCGCAGGACATCGACCGCCTGGAGAGCGCATCGCGGTTCGTGGCGTTTCTGGAGAAGGTCGAGATCGAGGGGTCCAGCCGCCGGGGCCTGCTCACCCTGCGCTCCCCGGCCGGGGATACGGAGCACATCCGCACCGAGCAACAGGAGACCGACCGCGGCCGCGACCTCATCGAGCGGGCCCGCAGCCTGCAGGGCCGGTGGGTGCTGGTCTTCCGCTACAACGAGAAGGCCTCGGCGACCAAGAGCGTGCGCATGCTCGCCCACCTCATGGATCTGGGCGACGGCGCCATCGCCGTGAACCTGGCCAAGAAGATCCTGCTCGAGGACGCCGGCGGCACCGTACCCCGTGCTCAGGCCGCGTGGACCGAGGCCGGTCTACCGGACTCCGGCGCCGTCTCCGTCGAGCAGCTGCAGCAGGCACGGGCCAAGCTGCGAGACGAGTGACCGGCCCGCCGTCGGGCTGATGCCGTCACCCTTGGATTCATACCTTGTCTTGCATCCAAGGATGCCTACCTTGGATGCATGCCAAGCAATGAGAAGCCTCGCCTCATCCCGACCGGCAAGTGCTGGTGCGGCTGCGGGAAGGACGTCGGCCTGGGCAAGTTCTTCGCCGCCGGCCACGACAAGATCGCCGAAGCAGCGCTCATGGCACTCAAGTACGACGGGTCCGTCGCCCAACTGCTCCACGCCCACGGCTTCGGCTCGCACCATTCCGTCCGCCACGCCGCCGTCACCGATCCGGACTGCTCGTGGGAGAAGTGCGCCGACTGCAACTACAGCGGCGCCCCTGCCAGCATCGCCAACCACCGCAAGAAGGATCACCCCTAGGGTCTGTCCTCGCCCAGGCGATTCGCGCGCTCGGCGGCACGTGGGATCCGCAGCGCGCCATCAAGACCCTCGGCGACCACGGTCACGTGTGGGAAGACCAACGGGCAGCGGAGAAGCGGGTCCGGCAGATCCTGCGCGACCTGAGCGCGGACGGACTCGTCGTCAAAATCGACTCTCAGCGGGCCGTCTACGCGCTCGCTCAGAGATAGGGCCGGGCACGCCACGGTCCCGGACAGACCTGGGTCGCCAGGCGATGTGCCACCCCTTGGGCGACGCGAGGAGTTCGACTGACAGGATGTCGAGGCTTCCGAGAGTCCCCGTCCGCTGCCCGAAATGGGGAACATGGCAATTCGGGCCGCGGTGTACCTGGTCACCTCTACAGTTGCGTCATGGAGTTCAACCGGGGTGACTGGACCTGGGAACTGATGCTGACGAAGCGTCCTTCCGACACACACTTCTCGAAGTCGAGCACTCCTGGCGGGGAGAGCCCACTGGCGC
>NZ_JAGMUF010000024.1:0-48671 GCF_019049125.1 Streptomyces sp. AC602_WCS936
TTCCTCGACAGCTCCACTCCACAACCGGAGGCCTTCGCCGTCCTACAAGTTCAGACCGTGTCGTCGCACAAACTCGACCAACCTGGCTGGGCAGTACAGCTAGCCCGGAGAACGGCTCACCAGCCCTCCCAGCCCGTCACGGGTGGGGTCGTCTCCGACGGCGGCTCCACCCAGGGCTGGACGGTCAGCGCCCACACGGTGAACGCCACGGCCGCGGCGCACAGCAGCAGCCACATCACGCGGCGCACGGCCGTCCTGCGGCGCAGCATGCGGCTCCCGCGGCGCACGGCGTCCGCGTACAGGTCGGGCGGCACCCGCGACGTCGACTGCTCCATGATCCGCCGGGCCGCCGCCTCTCGTTGCAGCCGGTTCACCGGAGCCTCCCCGTCCTCCGCGCGGGCGCGCCGCCCGCACTCGCCGTTCCCCGCGCGGATGCGTCGGTCATGACGTCGCCGCCTTCGGCTCCGGCGCCGGGCGGGACCGCTGCGCGGGCGGGTGCAGCAGGGCGGCCGTGGCGCGCTCGCAGATCGCCCGTACGCGTTCCACGGGCAGACCCAGCAGGGCCGCCGTCTGTTCCTCCGCGACGCCCTCGTAGAGCCTGAGCACCAGGATCAGGCGCTCCTGCGGGGCGAGTCCACCCAGAGGGCCGACGGGGCGCCTGCGGGCGCGGGCGAGGACGGCGCCGTGCCGGTGCCAGGCCCCGCGGGCGAAGCGTGCGGCCAGGTACTGGCGGGCGCGGTCGTACGGGTCCTCGCCGTGCAGCCGGTCCCAGGACGCGTACGTGTGGGCGAGCGAGAGAGCGAGCAGGCGCCGCGCGCGCGGATTGTCGTCCGGCGGTTCGGCCGTGAGCAGGGTGGCGGCATGCAGCAGTCGCCCTGCCGCGCCCGCGACGAACGCCTCGAACTCCCGGGCCCGGCGGGCGCTGTGGGACGCCTGCCTGTCTCGCACCGCGCCTCCCGCCCGGAGAGCGACGGCCTCCGGGACTCGACGACGACCCTGGGGCGGCCTCGTGGACGACCCCTGAGGTCTCATATCAGGACAGGGGTGGCCCGCAGGTCAAGAGTCCGGTGCGATCCGCTCGCGAAAGCCCTGGCGGCCGTCTCAGGTGGATGACGGGGACTCCTGGCCCGTCGCCACGCCCGACGGGGCCATACGGGCGGACAGGGCGCCGTTGAAGCGCGCGAGGAGCGTGCAGAACGCCTCGCGCTCCTCCGGCGCCCAGTCGTGGGTCAGCTCGGCCATGAGCTGACGCCGGGAGGAGCGGACCTCCTCCAGTCGCGACACACCGCGAGGGGACAGCTGGAGGACCACCGCGCGGCCGTCCTCGGGGTGCGAGGTCCGCTTGACGAGGCCGGTGTCGACGAGCGGGGCCACCTGCCGGGTGACCGTCGAGGAGTCGATCCCCATGCTCGCGGCGAGCGCCTTCACGCCCATCGGACCCTCTTTGTCGAGGCGGTTGAGCAGCAGGTAGGCGGCGCGGTCCATGGAGTTGCGCACCTGCCCGACGCCGCCGAGCCGGGTCTGTTCGGCACGACGGGCGAAGAGCGCCACCTCGTGCTGGAGCGTCTCGAGAAGACCGGTGTCACCGGCGGTCGTCATGTCCATCGACATTTCAGGTGTTGTGGGCATGGCCGGGGGCTCACTTCGTGGAGGGCTGCTAATTGGGGGACAGGGTACGCGGCCGGGCGGCGAGCCGTACCTGCGCCGGGCAAAGCGGGTCTCGGAGGTTGGTCACAACGGCCCCGGGCGCCCGTGAACTGCGATGCTGGAGACATGAGCTACCGCACGGTCACCCCTGCCGCTCCCGTCACCCTCGACGACGTGCGCGGGGCGCAGAAGATGCTGTCGGGCGTGGCGCGGGTGACCGCGATGGAGGGCAGCAGGCACCTGTCGCAGCTGGTCGGCGCGCCAGTGCACCTCAAGTGCGAGAACCTCCAGCGGACCGGTTCGTTCAAGCTGCGCGGCGCCTACGTCCGGATCGCCGGTCTGCTGCCCGAGCAGCGGGCCGCCGGCGTGGTCGCGGCGAGCGCGGGGAACCACGCCCAGGGTGTGGCGCTGGCGTCGTCGCTGCTCGGGGTGCACTCGACGGTGTTCATGCCGAAGGGCGCCCCGCTGCCCAAGATCAGCGCGACCCGGGACTACGGCGCGGAGGTGCGGCTGCACGGCCACGTGGTCGACGAGACGCTGGCCGCGGCGCAGGAGTACGCGGAGCGGACGGGCGCGGTGTTCATCCACCCCTTCGACCACCCCGACATCATCGCGGGGCAGGGCACGGTCGGGCTGGAGATCCTTGAGCAGTGCCCCGAGGTACGGACCGTCGTGGTCGGCATCGGCGGGGGAGGGCTGGCGGCCGGGATCGCGGTCGCGGTGAAGGCGCTGCGGCCGGACGTGCGGATCGTGGGCGTGCAGGCCGAGGGCGCGGCGGCGTACCCGCCCTCGCTGGCCGCCGGGCGCCCGGTGGCCGTCGAGAACCCGTCGACGATGGCCGACGGCATCAAGGTGGGGCGGCCCGGTGACGTGCCGTTCGGGATCGTCGGCGACCTGGTGGACGAGGTCCGCACGGTGTCCGAGGACGAGCTGTCCACGGCCCTGCTGCTGTGCCTGGAGCGGGCCAAGCTGGTCGTGGAGCCGGCCGGGGCGAGCCCGGTGGCGGCGCTGCTGAGCGAGCCCGGCGCCTTCGCGGGGCCGGTGGTGGCGGTGCTGTCCGGCGGGAACGTGGACCCGGTGCTGATGCAGGGCGTGCTGCGGCACGGCATGGCCGCGCAGGGCCGCTACCTGGCGGTTCGGCTGCGGCTGACGGACCGGCCCGGCGCCCTGGCCACGCTCCTCGGGGTGTTGTCAGTGGTGGACGCTAACGTCCTCGATGTGAGCCACGTCCGGACCGATCCGCGGCTCGGGCTCACGGAGGCGGAGGTCGAGCTGCACCTGGAGACGAAGGGTCCGGAGCACTGTGCCGAGGTCGGCCGGGCGCTGCATGAGGCGGGGTATCCCGTCATCGGCTGAGCCGGCGACCGCTTCGTCACTCGTTCGAGTAACAGTGCGGGCAATCGCGTTGTGAGACGCGATACATCGCGTTATGGTGTCTCGTAATTCGCTCGCTGAGCCGAGCGAGATGCACAAACCTAGGCTTTTCGAAGAATCCCCGACGACGTGGAGACTCATATGCCAGGCGCCATCTATGCCGAAGGCCTGGTGAAGACCTTCGGTGACGTAAGGGCTCTGGACGGCGTCGACCTCGACGTTCCCGAGGGCACCGTCCTCGGTCTGCTCGGGCCGAACGGCGCGGGCAAGACCACCGCCGTCCGCTGTCTGACGACCCTGCTGCGCCCCGACAGCGGCAAGGCGGTCGTCGCGGGCATCGACGTGCTCAAACACCCCAACGAGGTCCGGCGCTCGATCGGCCTCTCCGGCCAGTTCGCCGCGGTCGACGAGTACCTGACCGGCCGGGAGAACCTCCAGATGGTCGGCCAGCTCTACCAGATGCGGGCCAAGGCCGCGAAGGCCCGCGCCGTCGAGCTGCTCGAGCAGTTCCACCTCTCGGACGCCGCCGACCGTCCGGCCAAGACCTACTCCGGAGGCATGCGCCGACGGCTCGACCTGGCCGCCGCCCTGGTCGTCTCCCCGCCCGTGATGTTCATGGACGAACCGACGACCGGCCTCGACCCGCGCAACCGCCAGCAGCTCTGGGAAGTCATCAAGCAGCTGGTCTCCGGCGGTACGACCCTGCTGCTGACCACCCAGTACCTGGAGGAGGCCGACCACCTCGCGCACGACATCGCGGTCGTCGACCGCGGACACGTCATCGCCCGCGGCACCTCCGACCAGCTCAAGGCCCGCACCGGCGGAGAGCGCGTCGAGGTCGTCGTCCACGAGCGCGAACACATGGCGACGGCATCCGAAGTGCTCGCCGGCTTCGGGAAGGGCTCCACCACCGTCGAGGAGCACACCCGCAAACTCACCGTCCCCGTCACCGGCGGCGCCAAGCTGCTCGCCGAGGTCATCCGGGAACTCGACATACGCGGCATCGAGATCGACGACATCGGCCTGCGCCGCCCCACCCTCGACGACGTCTTCCTCTCCCTCACCGGCCACGCGGCCGAGACCCGGGCCGAAGAGGGCGACGCCGAGGCAGACACCGGTCACCAGCCCGAGAAGGAGGCCGCCAAGTGAGCGCCGCCACCGATGCCGCCCAGACCGCGGCGCCCGCCGGTTCCGGGAGTTCCGTCGGCCAGTCCGTGCGGGACTCGCTGGTCATCGCCCGCAGAAACCTGATCCGGATGACCCGGATCCCCGAGATGGTCCTTTTCGGGGTCATCCAGCCGGTGATGTTCGTCGTCCTCTTCACCTACGTCTTCGGTGGGTCGATGAAGATCGGGAACAGCACCGACCCGGATGTCTACAAGGACTTCCTGATGGCGGGCATCTTCGCCCAGACCGTCACCTTCGCCACCGCCGGATCGGCCGCCGGCATCGCCGACGACATGCAGAAGGGGCTCGTCGACCGGTTCCGGTCACTGCCCATGGCGCGCGGCGCCGTACTGACGGGCCGGACGGTCGCGGACCTCGTGCAGACGTGCATCACCGTGCTCGTCCTCGCGATCGTCGCGCTGCTCGTCGGCTGGCGGACCGGATCCGCCGAGCCGACCAACGCCGGGAAGGTCCTGGGCGCCTTCGCCCTGCTCCTTCTGCTCGGGTACGCCTTCACCTGGATCGGCGCACTCATCGGCCTGTCCGTGCGCACCCCCGAGGCGGCGACCTCGGGCGGAATCATCTGGCTGTTCCCGGTGACGTTCGTGTCGAACGCCTTCGTGGACTCCAGTCAGATGACTCCCTGGCTGCGGCACATCGCCGAGTGGAACCCGTTCAGCGCGACCGTGCAGGCCACACGCGAACTGTTCGGCAACCCGGGCGTCGTGCAGTCCGACGCCTGGCCGATGCAGCATCCCGTCTGGGCATCGATCATCTGGTCCGTGCTGATCATCGCGGTCTTCCGCACGCTGGCGGTGCGCAAGTACCGCTCGGCCGCCGCATGACGAAACCCCCGGCGTCACCAGGACGCCGGGGGCTCGTACGGAAGCGGATGGCCGGGCGCACCGGCCCGGGCCGTCGGCCGGGTCAGCCGTTGTACGGCTCGGCCTTGAGGATCTTCACGGAGGCCAGCTTGCCGTTCGGCAGCTCGTACTCCGCGTCCTCGCCGACCTTGTGGCCGATGACGCCCGAGCCCAGCGGAGACTGCGGCGAGTACGTCTCGATGTCCGAGCTCGCGTACTCGCGCGAGGCGAGCAGGAAGGTCAGCGTGTCGTCCTCGTCACCGTCGAAGGCGATCGTGACCACCATGCCGGGCGCCACCTCGCCGCCGGCGGCCGGGGCCTCACCCACCTTGGCGCTCTCGAGCAGCTGGGTCAGCTGGCGCACGCGGAGCTCCTGCTTGCCCTGCTCCTCCTTCGCCGCGTGGTACCCGCCGTTCTCGCGCAGGTCCCCCTCCTCACGAGCCGCGGCGATCTTGGCAGAGATCTCGGTGCGCGCAGGACCAGTAAGGTATTCAAGCTCCTCCTTGAGCTTGTTGTACGCCTCCTGGGTCAGCCAGGTGACGTTCTCGCTGGTCTGGGTCACGGGTGCTCCTCGTTGGTACTGGGAATACAAATCAACGCCCTACCCAGAAGGATGTTCCTTCATGGAAGGGCGAAACCACGAGCCTAACAATTGAGTGGCCAAAGGGGGAGGACATAAGCCACCAGATTCATGACCCCGCAGGTCAGTCCGCGTGGCAGCCGAGGAGCTCGGCCGTGGTGCCCGCGGCCTTGGTGCGCAGCGTGACCACCTTGTCGACGCGGGTGCCGTCCCCGTCGAAGCGGAAGTCGGCCCGGCCGACCTCGCCGCCGTCCTCGGCCTGGGAACGGACCGTGCAGTAGCCGGTGACCCCGGCGTCCTTGCGGACCTCCAGGTGCACCTGCACCGAGTCCTCGGCCAGCTCGAAGCCGATCAGCTCACCGCTGATCTTGTTCTGGCCGACGTAGTGATAGCCGAACCAGCCGATCACCGCGAGCAGGACCGCGCCGAGCACGGCGCCGACGATCTTGAGTGTGCGGTCGGCCCGTTCGTCCGAGGAGCGGCCGTACCGGCTCTCGGGCGCTCGTGTGCTCGCCGTACTCATGATCGTCCTCTCGGCAGGAGCCGGTCTTCCCGGGCTGCGGAATTATTCGCCCCCCGATTCAGTCACTATAGAAGCCTCCCGCCCGCCACCCGACCGCCGCCCCTCACGGACGCCCCTACGGGGCGGCACCCATTGGATTGCGCCGATGCACGAGGGCGCCGACTGACCGAGGATTGAGTCTTGACTGACCAGCTGCGACTGATGGCCGTCCACGCCCACCCCGACGACGAGTCGAGCAAGGGCGCGGCCACCATGGCGAAGTACGTGTCCGAGGGGGTGGACGTGCTGGTGGTGACCTGCACGGGCGGGGAACGCGGCTCCATCCTCAACCCCAAGCTCCAGGGCGACGCGTACATCGAGGAGCACATCCACGAGGTGCGCAAGAAGGAGATGGACGAGGCCCGGGAGATCCTGGGCGTGAGGCAGGAGTGGCTCGGTTTCGTCGACTCCGGCCTGCCCGAGGGCGACCCGCTGCCGCCGCTGCCGGAGGGCTGCTTCGCCCTGGAGGACGTCGACAAGGCGGCCGGCGAGCTGGTGCGGAAGATCCGCTCCTTCCGTCCCCAGGTGATCACCACCTACGACGAGAACGGCGGCTACCCGCACCCCGACCACATCATGACCCACAAGATCACGATGGTGGCCTTCGAGGGCGCGGCCGACACCGAGAAGTACCCGGAGGCGGAGTACGGGGCGGCGTACCAGCCGGTGAAGGTCTACTACAACCAGGGTTTCAACCGTCCCCGCACGGAGGCGCTGCACAACGCGTTGCTGGAGCGCGGGCTGGAGTCGCCCTACGAGGACTGGCTCAAGCGGTGGTCGGAGTTCGAGCGCAAGGAGCGCACGCTCACCACGCACGTGCCCTGCGCCGACTTCTTCGAGATCCGCGACAAGGCGCTGATCGCGCACGCCACGCAGATCGACCCCGACGGGGGCTGGTTCCGGGTGCCGATGGAGATCCAGAAGGAGGTCTGGCCCACCGAGGAGTACGAGCTCGCGAAGTCCCTCGTGGAAACCTCCCTCCCCGAGGACGACCTCTTCGCGGGCGTCCGGGACAATGCCTGACATGAGTGCAAGCGCAAGCATGGCTATGACGCACCTCGTCACGCTCGCCGAGCTGGACGAGGACAAGGTCACGCCCGGTGTCCTCGGGTTCATCGTCTTCGCGGTGATGGCCCTGGCGGTGTGGGGGCTGATGCGGTCCATGAGCCGGCACATGGGCAAGGTCGACTTCAAGGAGGCGCCGGAGCCGGGGGCCGAGGCGGAGGCCTCCGGCCGGGCGGAGCCGCAGAAGGGGTGACCCGGGGCCGGCCCGCGGTCACGGCTTCGCCGTGACCGCCACCCCCATCACCTCCCGGGCCTGGCGGTTCGGGACCATGCCCAGGTGCCAGGCCTGCCAACCGGACTCCAGTTGGACGCCGCGTTCCAGGAGCAGATGGTAGGCCTCGATGTAGTCGTCCAGCTTGGTGTCCCGGGCCGGATGGGGGGTGCGGGACAGCTGGGCCAGCTCCTCCTGCGCCACCGCCGTGCCGATCTCCACGCCCCCCGGAGCGGCGTACGGCAGCAGCGTGCACCGCAGGAAGCGGGCCCAGTCGTCGCCCCGCCGGTCGCCGTACGCCGCGAAGAGCGCCGCCGCCTCGTCGCACAGGGCGAGTGCCTGCGGCGTACGGGCGTTGCCCGCGTCCACGACCGCCAGCTCCAGGCAGGTCCACGCCTCGCCGTGGCCGACGCCGATGCGCTGGAAGTCGGCGCGCGCGTCGACCAGGAGCTGCCGGGCGAAACCGGAGTTGCGCAGCGAGCCCGTCTGGACGGCGCGCTGGTCGCGGGTGACGCGGGCCGAGTGGTGCCGGGCGCAGGCCAGCCCGTACACGTCCCGCATCCGGGAGAACATCGTGCGGGAGCGTTCCAGCGCACGCACCGACTGGTCCAGGGCGCCCGTCTCCTCCAGCGCCTGGCCCAGGTAGTAGATGCTCCACGCCTTGCCGCGCGCGTCCTCGTTCTCGCGGTGCCGGGTCGCCGCCCGCCGCAGCTCCTCCACCGCCGCGGACACGTCACCGTCCACCAGCCGGGCCCGCGCCAGCTGGGTCAGTGCCCAGGCCTCGCCGCGGGCGTCCTGGGTGCGGCCGTACAGCTCCAGGGCCGTGCGCAGGTCCGTCTCGGCCCGCGGTACGTCCCCCATACGCAGGTGCAACTGGCCGAACTGGAAGTGGGCCCACGCCTGGCCGTGCACCGACTCGCCCGCGCGGTGCAGCACCAGCGACTCGGTGAGCAGGTCCAGGGCCTCCGCGAGCCGCGCCCGGTCGCGCTGCACCGCCGCCAGCGCGTGCAGCGTCCACGCCCGGTCGGTGGCCAGCCCCGGCGGGGCCTGGAGGTCCAGCGCCTCCCGCAGTTTCGCCGCCGCCTCGGTCAGGTTGCCCTGGTGGTGCAGCGTGATGCCCAGCGAGCACAGGGCACGGGCCGCCCCCGCGTCGTGGTGGGCCTCCATGTACAGGTCAACCACGGAGGTGAGCGTCGTCCGCGCCGTGTCCAGCTCGCCCAGCTGGCGCGCCGCGATGCCGGTACGCCACTGCACCGAACGCACCAGCAGCCCCTGGTCCACGGACTGCGCCAGCTCGCTGATCTCACCGAGCCGGTACAGGTCGCCGCGCAGCAGGCAGTAGTCGCACAGCGCGCCCAGCAGGTTCAGCACCGCGCCCTGGTCGACGCCCTCCGCGTGCCGCAGCGCCGCCGTGATGAAGCTCGACTCGTCGTCCAGCCAGCGCAGCGCCTCGTCCAGGGACGCGAAGCCGTACTGCCCGAACCGGTCCGAGCGGGTCGACATGTTGCCGTCGACCATGCGCAGCACCGAGTCGGCCAGCTCGGCGTAGTTCGCGATCAGCCGTTCCTGCGCCGCGGCCCGCTCGCCGGGCTCCTCCTCGTCGGCGAGCCGGGCCAGGGCGAAGGCCCGCACGACGTCGTGCAGCCGGTAACGGCTGCCCCGGACGTGGTCCAGCAGGCCCGCCCGCGACAGTTCCGCGAGCTGCCGGGCCGCCTCCGTCTCATCCGTGGCCAGCAGCGCGGCGGCGGCCGGGGCACCCAGCGAGGTCCGCCCGGCCAGCGCCAGCCGGCGCAGCAGCCGACGGGCGGGCTCCGGCTGGTCGGTGTAGCGCAGCCACAGCGCCCGTTCCGCCGGTTCCACCGGCCCGTACGCGCCCAGGTCGGTCGCCAGGGCGCGCGGCGAGCGCGGGCCCAGCGACGACCCGGCGACGCGCAGCGCCAGCGGCAGCCCGCCGCACAGCTCCCGGATCCGGTCACTGGAGTCGGCGTCGTAGGGGCCCGAGCTGTCCTGCGCGCAGGCGGACAGCAACTCCTCCGCGCCGGCCGCGTCCAGCGCCCCGACGGGCAGGTCGTACACCCGCGCCGGCAGGTCGGGCGGCAGGCGCAGCGGCTCCCGCGCGGTGACCAGCACCAGGCTGTCCGACCGCTCCGGCACCAGCGTGCGCACCTGCTCGGGGTCCGAGGCGTCGTTCAGCACGATGGTGACCGGTACGCCCGTCAGGTGCTGGTGGTACAGCTCGCTGAGCCGCTTGACCTGCTGGGCCGCCGAGGAACGCTCCCGGAACAGCAGCTGCTCGCGGGGCGCCCCGAGCCGGTTCAGCAGGTGCAGCAGGGCGTCCCGGGTGCTGAGCGGGGACTCGCCGCCCGGGACGGGACCGTCCCCGCGCAGGTCGACCACGCAGGCCCCGCGGAAGTAGTCCCGCAGCTCGTGGGCGGCGCGTACGGCGAGCGTCGTGCGGCCGCTGCCCGGCGTCCCGTGCAGCACCACCACCGTCGGCTGCGTCTGCGCACTCGCGCGGGCCGCCTGCACCCACTGCCGCAGCCGCGCCATCTCCTGCCGTCGGCCCGCGAAGGTGGCCTCCGGTTCCGGCAGCTGCGCGAACGACTGCTCCAGCGCGCTGCGCCCGCGGGCCGCCGCGCTCTTGTCGGCGCCCCGCAGCTTGGGCCCCGCCTTCTTGGGACCGGTCGACGCGGCGAGCATCCGCTGCTGGTCCAGGAACGGGCGGATGCCCCGTACCTCCAGCGCCGTCAGCCACTGCAACCGCAACTGCTCGGGTCCGCCGGGCTGGCTGACGGCACCGGCGCGGTGGTGGGCGGCCGGCACGTGGGACCCGACGACCTTCACCACGGTCGCCGCGGCGCCGACGACCCCGACGGTCACGCCCGCGCCCACCGCGGTGCCCGCGCCGGTGCCGAGGGCCATGTCGGCCACCACCGCGGCGACCGCCGCGACGGCGGCCACCAGCAGGGGAGTGCCGGCGCCCTCCCGGGCGTACCGCTGCCGGAAGGTCAGCTGGCCGGCCGCCGCCTCGTCCAGCGAGCGGGTGTAGGCCTCGTACTCCTCGGCGGCCGTGCCCGCCATCGCGTCCAGGGAGGCGCGCGCCCGGGACAGCAACACGTTGCCGTCCGTGCGCCCGCCCGAGCGCCGCACCTCCTCCTCCACGGCCCGCCTCAGTAGCCGCTCGGCCTCCGACCGATGACTGTCCCGCATGTCGCGCCCCCTCCGGCGGCATCGGTGTCACCCGGGTGTCCCCAGACCACAGACCACTCTGGATCTCTCCCGGCCCATCCCCGGGTCCTTCCCCGGTTGTGCGTCGGTCAAGTGTCCTGCGCGGGGGAGACCGCGGGGAGACCCCGCGTCGCCCCGTTGTCCCGTTGTCCCGTTGTCCCGTTGTCCCGTTGGCCCGTGTTGTTCCGCACCCCTTGACCCGGGTGACCGCAGCCACTAATTTGCGAAGGAAGCAGACCCATCATCATCGAAAGGAGGCGACCGGCGGATGTACACCAACTCTGATCTCGGTCGCCTCGCCCGCCGTACGGTCTGGGTTTCCGGTCGGGTCGCGCACGGCTGCTGAGTAGCCGTTCCGCTGTGCCCCCGCGTGGCACATTTCGGGTTTCCCCCTTCTTCACTTCACGGCATGCCCCTGTCGCGTGCCGCTGTGCGCCCGCGCTCTGACGCGGCGCGTTTCGAACATAGAAAGCTGCCTGGAATTGGCGAACATGATGAATCGACCTGCCCGAAACCGAAATGAAGGCCTGGCATGGTAGCGGCACGCATCACCGTCAACGGGAAAGAAGAACCGATCGCCCCCGTCGCGCCCCACACCACGGTGCTGGACTTCCTGCGCGAGCGCGGCCTCACCGGCACCAAGGAGGGTTGCGCGGAGGGCGAGTGCGGCGCCTGTTCCGTCCTGGTGGCCCGCCCCGGCGTGAACAAGCCCACCGACTGGGTCGCGGTCAACGCCTGCCTGGTCCCGGTCGCGGCGCTCGACGGCCAGGAGGTCGTCACCTCCGAGGGCCTCGCCACCGTCGGTGAGCCCGGCACGCCCGCCGCCCTGCACCCGGTGCAGGAGGAGATGGCGGTCCGCGGTGGCTCGCAGTGCGGCTACTGCACGCCGGGGTTCGTGTGCAGCATGGCGGCCGAGTACTACCGGCCCGGCCGCTGCGAGCACGCGGGCGCGGCCGAGGAGGCGGCCGACGCCGCCGACGCCGAGCACGGCCCCAACGGTTTCGACCTGCACGCGCTGAGCGGCAACCTGTGCCGCTGCACCGGCTACCGCCCGATCCGGGACGCCGCCTTCGCCGTCGGCGAGCCCACCGACGAGGACCCGCTGGCGCAGCGCCGCGAGCAGTCCCCGCCCGCGCCGGTCGCCACCGAGTACACGCAGGACGACAGCGCGTTCCTGCGCCGGGACACCCTGGCCGAGACCCTGCGGCTGCTGCGCGAGCGGCCCGACGCGGTCGTGGTCGCCGGCAGCACCGACTGGGGTGTGGAGGTCAACATCCGCTCCCGCCGGGCGGGTTGCGTGGTCGCCCTCGACCGGCTGCCCGAACTGCGGGAACTGCGCGTGGAGGACGACCGCCTCGAGATCGGCGCGGCCCTCACGCTGACCGAGATCGAACGCCGCCTCGACGGCACCGTACCGCTGCTGGCGGAGCTGTTCCCGCAGTTCGCCTCCCGGCTGATCCGCAACGGCGCCACCCTGGGCGGCAACCTCGGTACCGGCTCGCCCATCGGGGACAGCCCGCCGGTGCTGCTCGCGCTGGAGGCGTCGCTGGTCCTCGCCGACGCCGACGGTGAGCGCGAGGTCCCGCTGGCCGAGTACTTCACCGGTTACCGGCAGAGCGTGCGCCGTCCCGGTGAGCTGATCCGCGCGGTGCGCGTCCCGCTGCCGCTGTCGCCGGTCACCGCCTTCCACAAGATCGCCAAGCGGCGTTTCGACGACATCTCCAGCGTCGCCGTCGCCTTCGCCCTCGACGTCGAGGAAGGCGTCGTCCGCAAGGCCCGCATCGGCCTGGGCGGCGTGGCCGCCACCCCGGTGCGCGCGCTCGCCACCGAGGCGGCCCTGGAGGGCCGGCCGTGGACGGCTCAGACCGCCGAGGCCGCGGCCCGGGTGCTGCGGGGCGAGGGCACACCGATGGACGACCATCGCGCCAGTTCCCTCTACCGTTCCGCGATGCTCGGCCAGAGCCTGCTGAAGCTGTACGCCCAGACCACCGAGGCGGTGCCGTCATGAGCCACCTGTCCGAGCGTCCCGAGAAGCCGGCCGTCGGCGTCTCGCTGCCCCACGAGAGCGCCTACCAGCACGTCACGGGCACCGCGCTCTACACCGACGACCTGGTTCAGCGCACCAAGGACGTGCTGCACGCGCACCCCGTCCAGGTGATGAAGGCCCGCGGCCGGATCACCGCGCTGCGCACCGCCCCCGCGCTCGCCGTGCCCGGCGTGGTCCGCGTCCTGACCGGAGCCGACGTGCCCGGTGTCAACGACGCCGGGATGAAGCACGACGAGCCGCTCTTCCCCGACGAGGTCATGTTCCACGGCCACGCCGTCGCCTGGGTGCTCGGCGAGACCCTGGAGGCGGCCCGGCTCGGTGCCGCGGCCGTCGAGGTGGAGCTCGAGGAACTGCCCTCCGTGATCACGGTGCAGGAAGCGATCGCGGCGGACAGCTACCACGGCGCCCGCCCCGTCATGACGCACGGCGACACCGACGCCGGCTTCGCCGACTCCGCGCACGTGTTCACCGGCGAGTTCCAGTTCTCCGGCCAGGAGCACTTCTACCTGGAGACGCACGCGGCGCTGGCCCAGGTCGACGAGAACGGGCAGCTGTTCATCCAGTCCAGCACCCAGCACCCGTCGGAGACCCAGGAGATCGTCGCGCACGTGCTCGGTGTGCCCTCCCACGAGGTGACCGTGCAGTGCCTGCGGATGGGCGGCGGCTTCGGCGGCAAGGAGATGCAGCCGCACGGCTTCGCCGCCGTCGCCGCGCTCGGCGCCAAGCTCACCGGCCGCCCGGTCAGGTTCCGGCTCAACCGGACCCAGGACCTGACCATGTCCGGCAAGCGGCACGGGTTCCACGCCACCTGGAAGATCGGCTTCGACGCCGAGGGCCGCATCCAGGCCCTGGACGCCACGCTCACCGCGGACGGCGGCTGGAGCCTGGACCTGTCCGAGCCGGTCCTCGCCCGGGCGCTGTGCCACATCGACAACACGTACTGGATTCCCAACGCGCGTGTCGCCGGCCGCATCGCCAAGACCAACACGGTCTCCAACACGGCCTTCCGCGGCTTCGGCGGACCGCAGGGCATGCTGGTGATCGAGGACATCCTCGGCCGCTGCGCGCCGCGGCTCGGCCTGGACCCCATGGAGCTGCGCGAACGCAACTTCTACCAGCCGGGCCAGGGCCAGACCACGCCGTACGGGCAGCCGGTCACCCAGCCCGAGCGGATCTCCACCGTCTGGGAGCAGGTGCGGGTCGACGGCGGCATCACCGACCGCAAGCGCGAGATCGCCGCCTTCAACGCCGCGCACCCGCACACCAAGCGGGCCCTTGCGGTCACCGGCGTCAAGTTCGGCATCTCGTTCAACCTCACCGCCTTCAACCAGGGCGGCGCACTGGTCCTGATCTACAAGGACGGCTCCGTCCTGATCAACCACGGCGGCACCGAGATGGGCCAGGGCCTGCACACCAAGATGCTCCAGGTGGCCGCGACCACCCTGGGTATCCCCCTGCACAAGGTGCGCCTCGCCCCGACCCGGACCGACAAGGTGCCCAACACCTCCGCCACCGCCGCCAGTTCCGGCGCGGACCTCAACGGCGGGGCGATCAAGAACGCCTGTGAGCAGTTGCGCGAACGGCTGCTCCAGGTGGCCGCCTCGCAGCTCGGCGCCAACGCCTCCGACGTGCGCATCGTCGAGGGCGTCGCCCGCGCCCTGGGCAGCGACAAGGAGCTCGCCTGGGACGACCTGGTGCACACCGCGTACTTCCAGCGGGTGCAGCTGTCGGCGGCCGGCTACTACCGGACCGAGGGGCTGCACTGGGACGCGAAGTCCTTCCGAGGCTCCCCGTTCAAGTACTTCGCGATCGGCGCCGCGGCGACCGAGGTGGAGGTGGACGGCTTCACCGGCGCGTACCGCATCCGGCGGGTCGACATCGTCCACGACGTCGGCGACAGCCTCTCCCCGATGATCGACATCGGTCAGGTCGAGGGCGGCTTCGTGCAGGGCGCGGGCTGGCTGACGCTGGAGGACCTGCGCTGGGACACCGGCGACGGCCCGAACCGCGGCCGGCTCCTCACCCAGGCCGCCAGCACCTACAAGCTGCCGAGCTTCTCGGAGATGCCCGAGGAGTTCAACGTCCACCTGCTGGAGAACGCCACCGAGGAGGGCGCCGTCTACGGCTCCAAGGCGGTCGGCGAGCCCCCGCTGATGCTGGCGTTCTCGGTGCGGGAGGCGCTGCGGCAGGCCGCCGCCGCGTTCGGCCCGAGCGGCGCGAGCGTCGAGCTGGCCTCGCCCGCCACGCCGGAGGCGGTGTACTGGGCGATCGAGGCGGCCCGGCAGGCCGACACGGCCGGGAACGACGGGGCCCGGAGCGTGACCGCCGACGCCGGCGAGGTCCGCGCCGGCGCGGAAGCGCTGAGCGGTGCCTGACATGACGTGGATCGCCGCGGTCGCACGGTTGCGGGCACGCCGGGAACCCGGCGTGCTGGTGACCGTCGCGACCGTGCGCGGCCACGCCCCGCGCGACGCCGGTGCGAAACTCGTCGTGGGGCGGACCGGGGCGTGGGGCTCGATCGGCGGCGGCAACGTCGAGGCCGTCGCGATCGACCGGGCCCGGGAGCTGATCGACGCGTCCGATCCGAAGCCCGAGCTGATGGATTTCGCGCTGAACGACAAGGTGACCAACCAGCACGGTGTGCAGTGCTGCGGCGGCACGGTGTCGGTGCTGCTGGAACCGCTTCCGGTGGTTCGGGCGGTGGCCGTCTTCGGGGTCGGGCACGTCGGGCTGGAACTGGCCCGCATCCTGGCCCGCCAGGACCTCGACCTCCACCTGGTCGACAGCCGCGCCGAACTCCTGGCCGAGGAGCGGCTCGGCGTGCTGGCGGACTCGGTGGCGCAGGTGCACGTGCACCACACGCCGCTGCTGCCGGAGGAGGTGCTGGCCGAGCTGCCGCCCGGCACCCACGTCCTGATCATGACCCACGACCACGCCGAGGACGCCGCCCTGTGCGACGCCGCCCTGCGCACCGGCCACCTCGGTTCCATCGGGCTGATCGGGTCGGCGGCGAAGTGGACGCGGTTCCGCAAGCGCCTGTCCACCGAGGGCGGTCACGACGACGCCGTCATCGACCGGATCAAGACACCGATCGGACTGTCCGACATCAACGGCAAGGAGCCCGCGACCATCGCCGTGAGCGTCGCGGCCGACCTGCTGCGGACCTTCGAGTCGACGGGGGACTGACCCTCCCTCCGGACGCTCCTCCGGAGCCTCCTGGCGAACCCGGTCTCCAGGGTGCCCCGCCCGCGTCGACCACGCGGGCGGGGCACCTTTCCGCGTACTCGCGGGCCGGCGCCGCAAGTCTGAATAACCTTTGTAGGACCCTACGAAGCGCTCGTTTGAGCCTGCTCGTTGTTCGTGCCTTCGGTCCCTGGCCGGTTCCGGCCCTCAGCCTGTGTACTCCCCATACGGGTTGCAGCCGCAGGTCCACCCACACATCAGCCGAGGAGCCGCAATGACCATCCACACCGCCGACGAGACCGGCATCCGCGAGCACGAGCGCGCCTGGATGAACCAGGCGATCGAGCTGGCCACCACCAGCGTCGCCAACGGCGGCGGCCCCTTCGGCGCGCTCATCGCCAAGGACGGCGACATCGTGGCGCTCGCCAACAACAAGGTCACCTCCAGCCTCGACCCCACCGCGCACGCCGAGGTCAGCGCCATCCGCGCCGCCTGCCAGCAGCTCGGCACGTTCAGCCTGGAGGGCTGCACCCTCGTCACGTCCTGCGAGCCCTGCCCGATGTGCCTGTCGTCCTCCCTGTGGGCGCGCGTCGACCGGCTGATCTACTCCGCCGACCGCCACGACGCCGCCGTGGCCGGCTTCGACGACCGCAAGTTCTACGACCTGTTCGAGAAGCGGCCCCAGGAGCTGTGGCCGATGTCCGTCGAGCACCTCGACCTGTCCCACCGCACCCAGCCGTTCGACGCCTGGATCGCCAAGACGGACCGCATCGACTACTGACCGGCCGTCCCCCTTGCGCGGAGCGGTGGCCGCACGTCCCGCCACGTGCGGCCACCGGTCGCCGAGCCGGGACTCAGTGCTTGAGCGTGAAGGCGAAGTCCCCGCAGATGCGGCCGCTCAGCCGGACCGCCGACACGAGCCTCCCCTCCGTGACCAGCCGCTCCACCGCGGCCCGCGAGAGACCGCACCCTTCAGCGATCAGCCGCACCGGCCGCAGGGGTATCGGCGCCCCGAAGCGGACCGCCACGTCGATCACCTCGCGGTCCAGGTGATCCGTTCCGCCGGTCTCCAGGCGCCAGGCGCCGTCCCAGTCGAGGGCGACGCGATTGCGGCGCAGCAGGACCGGGTCCCGGAGCAGCTCGGCCGCCAGGGCGGAGTCGTTGTCGTGCATCCGGTCCAGCAGTTGGGACCGTACGGAACGCACGTTCGCCCGCTCCAGGACCGTGAGCTTCGCGGTGTCCCCGCAAGCGGTACAGAGGACGAGCAGCCAGGCGTCGATCAACTTGTGGTTGGCGTTGACGCGGAACTTGCCGTTCGCCCGGAAGCGGTCGGACGCGCACGTGTGGCAACGGCGTCGGACGAGTGGCAGGCAGGTGGGCACGACGGCCCATTCATTGAGCACAGGGGTACACCGGTTCCAGTGAGAAATCCGCAGCAAAAAGGAGCGCGGCGCGCAGGCGCGACGCGCGACAGATCAGCGCTCGGGAGGTCTCACACGGTGTACAACGGCACGTCCTCACCCAGACGACTCGGTCAGCCAGCACGGTAAGGGGGCGCGGCGGCGCCCTTCCACCGGTTTTCGCGGGCACGTGCGCGAGGATGGAGACATGGCCAACCGACTTGCGCAGGCGACGTCCCCGTACCTCCTCCAGCACGCGGAGAACCCCGTCGACTGGTGGCCGTGGGAGGCCGACGCGTTCGAGGAGGCCCGGCGGCGCGACGTACCCGTCCTCCTGAGCGTCGGCTACAGCGCGTGCCACTGGTGCCACGTCATGGCGCACGAGTCCTTCGAGGACGACGACACCGCCACGTTCATGAACGGGCACTTCGTGTCCGTCAAGGTCGACCGCGAGGAGCGGCCCGACGTGGACGCCGTCTACATGGAGGCCGTACAGGCGGCGACCGGGCAGGGCGGCTGGCCCATGACCGTCTTCCTCACGCCGGACGCCGAGCCCTTCTACTTCGGCACCTACTACCCGCCCGAGCCCCGCCACGGCATGCCCTCCTTCCGCCAGGTGCTCCAGGGAGTCCACCAGGCCTGGGCGGAGCGGCGCGGCGAGGTCACCGAGGTCGCGGGGAAGATCGTGCGGGACCTCGCCGGGCGGGAGATCTCCTACGGCGACGCCCAGCCGCCCGGCGAGGCGGAGCTGGGGCAGGCGCTGCTCGGGCTGACCCGGGAGTACGACCCGCAGCGCGGCGGGTTCGGCGGGGCGCCGAAGTTCCCGCCGTCCATGGTGGTCGAGTTCCTGCTGCGCCACCACGCCCGCACCGGCGCCGAGGGCGCGCTCCAGATGGCGGCCGACACCTGCGAGCGGATGGCGCGCGGCGGCATCTACGACCAGCTCGGCGGCGGCTTCGCCCGCTACTCCGTCGACCGCGAGTGGGTCGTGCCGCACTTCGAGAAGATGCTGTACGACAACGCCCTGCTGTGCCGCGTCTACGCCCACCTGTGGCGCTCAACGGGCTCCGACCTCGCCCGCCGGGTCGCCCTGGAGACCGCCGACTTCATGGTCCGCGAACTGCGCACCGCCGAGGGCGGTTTCGCCTCCGCCCTGGACGCAGACAGCGACGACGGCACCGGCAAGCACGTCGAGGGCGCCTACTACGTGTGGACGCCCGCGCAACTCACCGAGGTGCTGGGGGCCGAGGATGCGGAACTGGCCGCACAGTACTTCGGCGTGACCCAGGAAGGCACCTTCGAACACGGCTCCTCCGTGCTGCAACTGCCCCAGCAGGAGGGTGTCTTCGACGCCGACCGCATCACCTCCGTCCGGGAGCGGCTGCTGGCCGCCCGGGACGGCCGCCCGGCACCCGGCCGGGACGACAAGGTGGTCGCCGCCTGGAACGGGCTCGCGATCGCCGCGCTCGCCGAGACCGGCGCCTACTTCGAGCGCCCCGACCTGGTGGACGCCGCCGTCGCCGCCGCCGACCTGCTCGTGCGGCTGCACCTCGACGACCACGCCCGGCTCTTCCGCACCAGCAAGGACGGCCGCGCGGGCGCCCACGCCGGGGTGCTGGAGGACTACGCCGACGTGGCGGAAGGGTTCCTCGCGCTGGCGTCGGTCACCGGGGAGGGCGTCTGGCTGGACTTCGCCGGGCTGCTGCTCGACCACGTCCTCACCCGCTTCCGGGACGACTCCGGCTCCCTCTACGACACCGCCTCCGACGCCGAGCGGCTGATCCGGCGCCCCCAGGACCCCACCGACAACGCCACCCCGTCCGGCTGGACCGCCGCCGCGAACGCCCTGCTCTCCTACGCCGCCCAGACCGGCTCCGAGCCCCACCGCAGCGCGGCCGAGCACGCGCTCGGCGTGGTGAAGGCGCTCGGACCGCGGGTCCCGCGCTTCATCGGCTGGGGTCTGGCCGCCGCCGAGGCGCTGCTCGACGGCCCTCGCGAAGTAGCCGTCGTGGGGCCCGCGTTGAGCGATGCCGCCACCAGGGGCCTGCACCGCACGGCGCTCCTCGGCACGGCGCCCGGTGCGGTCGTCGCCCTCGGTGTCGAGGGAAGCGACGAGTTCCCGCTGCTCGCCGACCGGCCGCTGGTGGGCGGGGCGCCGGCGGCGTACGTCTGCCGGAACTTCACCTGTGACGCGCCGACCACCGATCCGGAACGGCTGCGCGCCAGCCTGAACAGCTGAAACGACAAAAAGAGAAAGAGTTGGAACGAGACCGGTGGGTGAAATGTTCAGACCCGGTCCTCGTTGTGAGGAAACACGCTCTTCACCCAACCACCTTATGTGTTTCACAGATTGCCCTTAGCCTCTTCACCGTGACGCGGCGGAGTGGTCGCCCGGGATCGGGCGCGCCGCCGCGGCAGGGGGAGTTCAAGGATCTGGGGGGATCTTTTGCTGACGTCCGTGTTCATCGCTGCCGTTTCACTGGCGCTCTTCTGGATGGCGGCGTTCACGCTGTGGTGGCAGATGCACGCCTGGCGTACGCCGGAGGTTCTCGCCTCCACCCGGTTCAGCCCGCCGGACGGGGACGAGCACGTGTCGTTCTCGCTGCTCCTGCCCGCGCGGCACGAGCAGGCGGTGCTGGACCACACCATCCAGCGGCTGCTGACCTCGTCCCACACCGACTTCGAGATCATCGTGATCGTCGGGCACGACGATCCGGAGACCACCGCGGTCGCCGAGCGGGCCGCCGACCGTGATCCGCGCGTGCGGGTCGTCGTCGACACCCATGAGAAGAAGAACAAGCCGAAGGCCATGAACACGGCGCTGCCGCACTGCCGCGGCGACGTCGTCGGGGTCTTCGACGCCGAGGACCAGGTCCACCCCGAGCTGCTCGCCCACGTCGACCACGCCTTCCGCACCACCGGCGCCGACGTCGTGCAGGGCGGCGTCCAGCTGATCAACTTCCACTCCAGCTGGTACAGCCTGCGCAACTGCCTGGAGTACTTCTTCTGGTTCCGCTCGCGGCTGCATCTGCACGCGCAGAAGGGGTTCATCCCGCTCGGCGGCAACACCGTCTTCGTCCGCACGGACGTGCTGCGGGCGGCCGACGGCTGGGACCCCGAGTGCCTCGCCGAGGACTGCGACCTCGGCGTCCGGCTCTCCAGCATCGGCAAGAAGGTCGTCGTCGCCTACGACTCCGACATGGTCACCCGCGAGGAGACTCCGGGCTCGCTGGTCTCCCTGCTGAAGCAGCGCACCCGCTGGAACCAGGGATTCCTCCAGGTGTACCGGAAGAAGGACTGGAAGCAGCTGCCCACCTTCACCCAGCGGCTGCTGGCCCGCTACACCCTGATGACGCCGTTCTTCCAGGCTTTCACCGGCGTGATCATCCCGCTCAACGCGGCCATCGCGCTCCTGCTGGACGTGCCCGTCGGCATCGCCTTCGTGACCTTCCTGCCGGCCGTCACCGCCCTGGTCACCTTCGTCTTCGAGGTCGTCGGCCTGCACGACTTCGGCAAGCAGTACGGCCTGCGCGTCCGCTTCACGCACTACGTGAAGCTGATCGTCGGCGGCCCCTTCTACCAGGTCCTCCTCGCCGGGGCCGCCGTACGCGCCGTGTGGCGCGAGCAACGCGGCCGCACCGACTGGGAGCTGACCAGCCATGTCGGCGCCCATCTCGCGCCGGTGGACCGAGAGGACGTTCCCGCGTGACCTCCACCCTCCCCGCGGCGACCGGCACCCAGGTCCCCGCGCAGCGCCGGCCTGCCCACGACACCGACCCGCCCGCCCGAAGAGCCACGCCACCGGGCCGGCTCCGCTCCTCGCGCCCCGACCTCCTGCTCGGCGGCACGCTCCTCGTCGCGATCATGCTCGTGCAGGGCTGGAACATCTCCGCCTACCCGACCCTCAGCGACGACGAGGGCACCTACCTCGCCCAGGCCTGGGCCGTCCAGCAGGGCGAGGGCCTGGCCCACTACACCTACTGGTACGACCATCCGCCGCTGGGCTGGATCCAGATAGCCGTGCTGACCTGGATACCCGCGCTCCTCAGCCCGGAGTCGATGACCGTCGGCACCATGCGCGGCGTGATGCTGCTGATCAGCGCCGTCTCCGCCGTCCTCGTCTACGTCATCGCCCGCCGCATGTCCCTGCCCCGCTGGGCGGCCGGACTGGCCATGGCCCTCTTCGGCCTCTCCCCGCTGTCGGTGGTCCTCCAGCGGGAGATCTTCCTCGACAACCTCGCGGTGATGTGGACGCTGCTGGCCTTCGCGCTGGCCGCCTCCCCGAGCAAGCACCTGTGGCACCACTTCGGCGCGGGCATCGCCGCCGCCACGGCCGTGCTCACCAAGGAGACGATGCTCGTCGTCCTGCCCGCCCTGTTCGTCACCGCCTGGCGCCACAGCCACCAGGACACCCGCAAGTTCGCGCTGACCGGCGCCGTCACGGCCTGCGCGCTCATCGGGTTCTCGTACCCCCTGTTCGCCCTGCTCAAGGGCGAGCTGCTGCCGGGCGCCGGGCACGTGTCGTTGTGGGAGGGCATCGAGTACCAGCTCACCCGCCCCGGCTCCGGCTTCATCCTCGACGAGGGCTCCGGCTCGTGGGGCGTCCTCCAGTCCTGGCTGTACTACGACCGGGTCCTCCCGCTCGGCGGGCTCGCGGGCGCGCTGCTGCTGCTCGCCACCTGGCGCTGGTCGGTCACCGCCCGCGCCCTGGCCGGCCCCGCCCTCACCGTCGCGATCCTCGCCGCCCTCGCCCTGCGCCCCACCGGCTACCTGCCCGCCATGTACGTCATCCAGGCCCTGCCCTACCTCGCCCTGGTGCTGGCCGGCGGCGCGGCGAGCGTCGCCCACGCCGTGCTGCGCAGATGGCGCACCCAGGCCGAGAAACGGGGCGTCACCCTCGGCCGGTACGCGCTCGCCGCGGTCCTGGTGCTCGCCGCCGGCGCCTACGTCGTACCCCGCTGGTACGACGGCGACCGCACCGCCGTCACCGCCGACGCCAACGCCCCCTACGAGGCCGCCGCCGACTGGATGGCGACCGAGGTGGAGAACCCGGAGGACACCCGCGTCCTCGTGGACGACGCGCTCTGGCTGGACCTCGTGCACGCCGGGTACGAACCCGGGCTCGGCGTCATCTGGTTCTACAAGGCCGACCTCGACCCGGCCGTCACCGAGACGATGCCGGGCGGCTGGCGGGACATCGACTACGTGGTCGCCTCCCCGACGGTGCGGCGCGACGCGGTCGACCTGCCCAACGTGAAGGCCGCCATGAACCACTCGGCTCCGGTCGCCGTCTTCGGCACCGGTGCGGACCGTATCGAGATCCGCCGCGTCCAGCCCTCCGGAGCCGCCCGATGAGCCACGAGTCCACCGTCCCCGGCGAGCTGGGGAATCCGGCCGTAGACGCCTCGGAGGTGCCCGAGCCGGGCGCCGTCACCATCGTCGTACCGACCTTCAACGAGTCCGGGAACGTACGGCGGCTGCTGGACCTGATCACCGAATCGGTGCCCGCGCGGCTGCCCTGCGAGGTCGTCTTCGTGGACGACTCCACCGACGACACCCCGGACGTGATCCGCGCGGCGGCCCCCGACTGCCCCTTCCCGGTCACCGTCCTGCACCGCGACGAACCCTCCGGCGGGCTCGGCGGCGCCGTCGTCGAGGGCATGCGGGCGGCGGGGTCGGACTGGATCGTCGTCATGGACGGCGACTGCCAGCACCCGCCGTCCCTGGTGCCGGAGCTGGTCGCCACCGGCGAACGGGCCAACGCCGGGCTCGTCGTCGCCTCCCGCTACGTCAAGGGCGGCAGCCGCGCCGGGCTCGCGGGCAGCTACCGGATCGCCGTCTCGCGTGCGGCGACCTGGCTGACCAAGGCGCTCTTCCCGCGCCGCCTGCACGGCATCAGCGACCCGATGAGCGGCTTCTTCGCCATCCGCCGCAGCGAGGTCTCCGCCGACGTGCTCAAGCCGCTCGGCTACAAGATCCTCCTGGAGCTGGCCGTCCGCAGCCGCCCCCAGACGGTCACCGAGGTGCCCTTCGTCTTCGAGGAGCGGTACGCGGGCGAGTCCAAGTCCACGGCGCAGGAGGGCGTGCGCTTCCTGCGCCACCTGGCCGGACTGCGCACCGCCTCGCCGCTGGCCCGCATGGTCGTCTTCGGGCTGATCGGGCTGAGCGGCTTCATACCGAACCTGGCCGCCCTGTGGGCGCTCACCGAGGCGGGCGTGCACTACCTGCCGGCCGAGATAGCCGCCAACCAGTTCGGCGTGGCCTGGAACTTCCTGCTCCTGGAGCGGCTGCTCTTCCGCGACCGGCGCCGGCACCGGCACTGGGCCGACCGGACCGCGCGGTTCGCGCTGATCGCCAACGCCGACCTGGTGCTGCGCATCCCGCTCATCGCCCTGCTCGTCGGCCAGTTCGGGCTGGCGGTGCTGCCGGCCACCGCGCTGGCCCTCGTCATCACCTTCGTCCTGCGCTTCGCCGGGACGGAGGCGCTCGTGTATCTCCCGCGCCGACGCCGTACGGCCCGCACAGCAAGGAGCGACGCATGAGAAGCAGAACGCGAAGAATGCCCCGCCGGGCCCCCGGGCGCCGGACCTCCGCCCTCCTGGCGGTGTCCGCCCTCACCGGCGGCCTCCTCCTGACCGCGCCGCAGTCCGCCTCCGCCGCCAACCTGATCACCAACCCCGGCTTCGAGACCGCCGGCACCGGCGACATGCCGTACTGCTGGGAGAAGTCCGGCTGGGGCGACAACGACTTCACCTTCGAGACGGTCGCCGACGCCCACTCCGGCACCAAGGCCATGAAGGTCGAGCTGACCCGCCGGACCGACGGCGACCGCAAGGCCCTGATCACCGAGTCCGCCGAGTGCGCGCCGGTGGTGACGGAGGGCAAGCAGTACGACCTGTCCCTCTGGTACAAGTCGACGACCCCGGACGCCTCCCTCACCCTCTTCCGGCACGACGCCACCGCGGGCTGGCAGTACTGGACCGACCTCAAGACGCTGGACATGGCGGCCGGCTGGACCGAGGCCGGCGTCCGCACCCCCGAGGTCCCGGCCGGCACCGACCGCATCAGCTGGGGCGTCTCCGTCTACGGCACCGGCTCGGTGACCACCGACGACTACACGATGGAGCAGGTCGCCGACCCGGTCCCGGACCCGGACTGCACGGCCACCGCCGAGGAGTGCGCCAACGGCCGCTGGGACGTGCTGCCCACCAAGAACCCGGTCCGCTCCATGCACTCCGTCGTCCTGCACAACGGCAAGGTGCTGCTGATCGCGGGCTCCGGCAACGACCCGGAGATGTTCGAGGCGGGCACCTTCACCTCGGCGGTCTACGACCCGCAGACCGGCGACTACAAGACGATCCCGACGCCCAAGGACATGTTCTGCGCCGGGCACGTCCAGCTCAAGGACGGCCGCGTCCTCGTCATGAGCGGCAACGCCGGCTACCCGTCGGCGGACGGCACGATCGGCTACCAGGGCTACAAGGACTCGTACATCTTCGACCCGGAGACCGAGACCTACCTCAAGACCAACGACATGAACGACGGCCACTGGTACCCGTCGGCGACCATCCTCGGCAACGGCGACGTCATCTCCTTCGGCGGCCTGCGCGAGGACTCCACCGGCTCGGTGACGGCGGACCTGTGGTCGGACGAGCAGCAGAAGTGGCTGCCGACCTGGCAGGTCAACCAGACCTGGTCGTACTGGGGCCTGTACCCGTCGATGATCCTCATGCAGGACGGCCGCCTCTTCTACTCCGGCAGCCACGTCTTCGGCAACAACATCCCCGGCACCGGCTCGGCGATCTACGACTACGAGGCCAACACCATCACCCAGGTGCCGGGCCTCCAGCGCAAGGACGAGCGGGACCAGTCGATGAGCGTGCTGCTGCCCCCGGCGCAGGACCAGAAGGTGCTGACCATCGGCGGCGGCAACATCGACTCCAACCCGGACGCCAACCGCCTCACCGACATCATCGACCTCAAGCAGCCCAACCCGACGTACGTCGCCGGGCCGCCGCTCCCGCAGGGCACCGTCGACCTGGGCAACGGTCCCGTCCCGCAGACCGGTGACCAGGGCAAGATGTACGTCTCCGCGGTGCTGTTGCCCGACGGCAAGGTCCTGGAGACCGGCGGCGCCCTGCACAACCGGGCCAACCCGGTCTACGAGACGTCGATCTTCGACCCGGAGACGGAGACCTTCGACCAGGTCGCCACCGACCCGGAGGCCCGCGGCTACCATTCCTCGGCCTTCCTCCTCCCCGACGGCCGCGTGATGACCACCGGCGACAACCCGGGCAACGGCTCCTGGAACCACGACGTGTCGATCTACACCCCGCCCTACCTGCTCAAGGGCGAGCGTCCGACGATCACCTCGGTCATCGACACCGAGTGGAACTACGGCGACACCCAGCGGATCACCGTCGACCGGCCGATCGCCAAGGCCGAGCTGATCCGCCCCGCCGCCGTCACCCACTCCTCCGACCCGAACCAGCGCTTCGTGGACCTGCCGCTGTCCGTCGACGGCAACAACGTCGACCTGAACGTGACCAGCAACCCCAACCTGGCCCCGCCCGGCTGGTACATGCTCTTCGCGGTCGACGCGAACGGCGTGCCCTCGGTGGCGGAGTGGGTGCACCTCGACGGCCCGCAGGCGCTCAGCACCAAGGACGCCTCCGCCCACGTCCACTCCTTCGCCGACGCCCCGAAGGGCAAGGTGACCGGGCCCGGCGACAAGCGCGCCTCCCAGCCGGTCAGCCCCACCGTCTCCGGCTGCGACCGGCACTACGGCTCCGCCAACGTCTGCGTGCCGACCGCCTTCCCCGAGGAGGTGAAGGCGACGACGGCCGACCGCTGCACCTGGCTGAAGGAGCACGACTACGGCCGCCTGAAGGTCAACGGCAAGGACGACCCGCTGAAGCTGGACCGCAACCGCGACGGCTTGGCCTGCGGAAAGGGCGACGTGCGCGGCAAGCGCTAAGGCTCGCGCCGCGACTCGGCCAGGGCGCGCTCCACGATGGCCTCCAGCTGATCGTGGTGCGCGCCCTTCCAGTACGCCCGCCCGCACTCCCGGCACTGCGCGAACACGTCGTACGACCGCTGGGTGCCGCCCTTGAGCTGGTCGGCCACCTCGTCCTTCGTGGCCTGCCTCAGCAGCCCGTTGCAGGCGGTGCACCGCGTCCACGGGCGCAGTTCGGGCCGGAACCGGTCCAGCACCTCGCGGAGCTGGTCCTCGGGCCGGGTGCTGTAGACATAACCGCCGGCCCACAGCTAGCGGCGGCGCAGCAGGCCCCGGTCGCGGCTGAGCATGACCCGCTTCTCGGCCGCCGACAGCGCGGCGAGCGCCGGGTCGCCGAGGTCGGTGGACTCGTAGGACGTGTCCACGCCGAGCAGCCGCAGCCGGCGGGCGAGGGTGCCCAGGTGCACGTCGAGCAGAAAGCGCAGGGGAGCGCCCGGCACCCGCTGCGGGCGCTCGACGGCACGCACGCTCACCGACTCGCCGCCGGCCGGCACGTGTCCGGGCGCCACCTCACGGCCGTCGACGAGGAGCGTGCCAACCTCGGTCAGCGGGACGCCGAGGGACTCGACGACGTGGCCGAGGGTGGAGACGCCGTCGGTGGCGGCGCGGGTGGCGCCGGTGGGGCGGGCCCGGGGGACGAACAGGTGCAGTTCGGGGGCGAATTCGACTTGGATCTCGGGTCCGTTCACGCGGTCAGGATGCCATCTAGTACGCGACCAGCGAGATCCCCACGTAGTGCGCGATGAAGGCGGCCAGCGTGAAGGAGTGGAAGACCTCGTGGAAGCCGAACCAGCGGGGTGAGGGGTTGGGGCGCTTGATGCCGTAGATGACGCCGCCCGCGCTGTAGAGCAGACCGCCCACGATCACCAGGACCAGGACGGCGATGCCGCCGGTCCGCATGAACTCGGGGAGGTAGAAGACGGCCGCCCAGCCCATGGCGAGGTAGCAGGGGGTGTAGAGCCAGCGTGGGGCGCCGACCCAGAAGACGCGGAAGAGGATGCCGGCCGCGGCGGCCGCCCAGATGCCCCACAGCAGCCACTGGCCCTTGGCCTCGGGCAGCAGCAGCATCGTCAGGGGCGTGTAGGTGCCCGCGATGATCAGGAAGATGTTCGCGTGGTCGAGTCGGCGCAGGACGCCGTCCATGCGCGGGCTCCAGTTGCCCCGGTGGTAGAGCGCGCTGACGCCGAACAGCAGGCAGGCGGTGAGGACGTAGATCCCGCAGGCGATGCGACCTTCTGGCGTCTCGGCGAGGGCGGTGAGCACCAGGCCCGCCACCAGCACGGCCGGGAACATGCCGAGATGCAGCCAGCCGCGCAGCTTGGGCTTGACCGGATGCGGCAGGGAGAGCGCCACGGGACCGCGGCCGGCGGCCGGCGTGTCATCGGGCGCGTCGGGGACGGACGCAGTCATGGGCGCATCGTACCTACGGGACCGTAAGTTACGTATCAGTACGGAGGCTCGACGTTCGTGAGTGGTCATCGTCTCACGGGGTACCCGGCCGCGCATCCCCCCAAAATCCCCGATGCGGGCACGTGGCGATCCTCACGCCGCTCAGGTGTGACGCCCTCTGGACAGATGGGCGCTCACGTCGGATGATCAAATGAGTGCGGTCGACACCGGATGAGCGCCCAAGAGGACAACGTCACGCATCCGGGTCGCAGCCCCCACGGGGCCCCCAAACAAAAAACCCCTCATTTAGGAGCAATCGTGGCGCGCGACATCGCTGCTCCCCCCGTCCCCACCAACCACCAGGAGCTGATCTCGTGGGTGAACGAGATCGCCGAACTGACCCAGCCGGACGAAGTGGTCTGGTGTGACGGAACCGAGGCCGAGTACGAGCGCCTGTGCGGGGAGCTCGTGGAGAAGGGCACCTTCCGCAAGCTCGACCCGATCAAGCGCCCCAACTCGTACTACGCGGCCTCCGACCCCTCCGACGTCGCGCGCGTCGAGGACCGGACCTTCATCTGCTCCGCGAAGGAGGAGGACGCCGGCCCGACCAACCACTGGAAGGACCCCGCCGAGATGCGGGAGATCTTCCGTGGCACGGGCGGCGAGGGCGGCCTGTTCCGCGGCTCCATGCGCGGCCGGACCATGTACGTCGTGCCCTTCTGCATGGGACCCCTCGGCTCCCCGCTGTCCGCGCTCGGCGTCGAGATCACCGACTCCGCGTACGTCGCCGTCTCCATGCGCACCATGACCCGCATGGGACAGCCGGTCCTGGACGAGCTGGGCGACGAGGGCTTCTTCGTCAAGGCCGTGCACACCCTCGGCGCCCCGCTGGAGCAGGGCCAGACGGACGTCCCGTGGCCCTGCAACAGCACCAAGTACATCTCGCACTTCCCCGAGGACCGCGAAATCTGGTCCTACGGCTCCGGCTACGGCGGCAACGCCCTGCTCGGCAAGAAGTGCTACGCCCTGCGCATCGCCTCCGTCATGGCCCGCGACGAGGGCTGGCTCGCCGAGCACATGCTGGTGCTGAAGCTGACCCCGCCCACCGGCGAGCCCAAGTACGTCGCCGCCGCCTTCCCGTCGGCCTGCGGCAAGACCAACCTCGCCATGCTGGAGCCCACGATCTCCGGCTGGACCGTGGAGACCATCGGCGACGACATCGCCTGGATGCGCTTCGGCGAGGACGGCCGCCTGTACGCCATCAACCCCGAGGCCGGTTTCTTCGGCGTCGCGCCCGGCACCGGTGAGCACACCAACGCCAACGCGATGAAGACCCTGTGGGGCAACTCGGTCTTCACCAACGTCGCCCTCACCGACGACAACGACGTGTGGTGGGAGGGCATGACCGAGGAGACGCCCGCCCACCTGACGGACTGGAAGGGCAACGACTGGACGCCGGAGTCCGGTACGCCCGCCGCGCACCCCAACGCCCGCTTCACCACCCCCGCCGCGCAGTGCCCGATCATCGCGCCGGAGTGGGAGGACCCCAGGGGCGTGCCGATCTCGGCGATCCTCTTCGGCGGGCGCCGCGCCACCGCCGTACCGCTGGTCACCGAGTCCTTCGACTGGAACCACGGCGTCTTCCTCGGCGCCAACGTGGCCTCCGAGAAGACCGCCGCCGCCGAGGGCAAGGTCGGCGAGCTGCGCCGCGACCCGTTTGCCATGCTGCCGTTCTGCGGCTACAACATGGGCGACTACATGGGTCACTGGGTCGACGTGGCCAAGGACAAGGACCAGTCCAAGCTGCCCAAGATCTACTACGTCAACTGGTTCCGCAAGGACGACGAGGGCAAGTTCGTCTGGCCCGGCTTCGGTGAGAACGGCCGCGTCCTGAAGTGGATCGTGGAGCGCCTGGAGGGCAAGGCGGACGGCGTCGAGACCCCGATCGGCGTGCTGCCGACCAAGGAGTCCCTGGACACCGACGGTCTCGACCTCGCCGACGCCGACCTGGAGTTCCTGCTCAGCGTCGATAAGGAGGTGTGGCGCGAGGAGGCGGCGCTCGTCCCCGAGCACCTGAACACCTTCGGCGACCACACGCCCGCCGAGCTGTGGGACCAGTACCGGTCGCTGGTGCAGCGCCTGGGCTGACGTCCCCCGCAGTCTCCGCGGCCGGTCCGACTAGCCCTGACCCGCGAAGTCGTCACGAAGGCCGGCCGCGAGGGGACCTCCCCGCGCTCCAGTAGCTCAGCAGTACCCGGAGCACGGAGAGGTCCCGCTCGGGCCGGGTCACCGCACAAAGGCGTGCGGACGACCCGGCCCTTCAGCATTTCGACACGCCGGTGAAATCCGCGCCCCGCCAGGGGCGCGGGGAACTGCGCGAGCAACCACCGAAAACGGAAAGCCGCCAACCGCCAGCCGCCCCCACGGCGCCGTCGCGACCCAGCCAAGGCCAACGCAGTGAATGGCACCCGGCCCGCACGTCGCTGCGGGTGCGCGCGGGCCGGGGCCGTAGGGGGAGCCCGGAGGGCTCAGTGGGACGCGAGTTCGCGCGGTTCGAGGGCCGCCGCGTGCGCGTCCATGCGCTCGGCGGTCAGGATCGCGACCGCCGTGTCGGCGCGGGAGGCCGCAACCACCAGGGCGCGGCCCGCCAGGGTGTGCGCCCGGCGGTGCAGGGCCGCCAGGTGGGGCGAGGGGCGGGCCGCGGTCACCGGCACGCGGACCGGCGCCTGGCCTCCCCGCAGCCGGGCCACCTGCTCGGCGAGCCGGTCGGCGGCGGTGTCCAGGTCGGTGTCGGGCGCCAGCGTGCGCAGCTCGTCCGTGACGGCGAGCAGTGCCGCGAGATGGCCCGCGAGCTGGATGTCCAGCTCTTCCTCCCGGGACCGGTGGGGGAAGTCCGAGGTGTCGCCGGCCATCGTGCTGTGGACCGACTTGGTGCGGATCGGTTCGTACATGGGACGGCCTCCTGAGTGCTTCAGGAAACTATCCTACATTGGATTCAATCTAAAGTTGACGGTCGTCGGAGATTGGCTCAGGGCTGGCCGTACCCGTCCAGGAAGTTCCCGATCCGCCCCACCGCCTCGCGCAGGTCGCTCGCCGTCGGCAGGGTCACCACCCGGAAGTGGTCGGGCTCGGGCCAGTTGAAGCCGGTGCCCTGGACGACCATGATCTTCTCCTGGCGCAGCAGGTCCAGGACCATCCGCCGGTCGTCCTTGATCTTGAAGACCTTGGGGTCCAGCCGTGGGAAGAGGTACAGCGCGCCCTTCGGCTTCACGCACGTCACGCCCGGGATGCTGGTCAGCGCCTCGTGCGCGGCGTCCCGCTGCTCCCGCAGCCGCCCGCCCGGCAGTACCAGCTCGTTGATGGTCTGCCGCCCGCTGAGCGCGGCGACCACGCCGTGCTGACCCGGCATGTTGGCGCACAGCCGCATGTTGGCCAGGACCGTCAGGCCCTCGATGTAGGACTCGGCGTGCGCGCGCGGCCCGGAGATCGACATCCAGCCGACGCGGTAGCCGGCCACCCGGTATGCCTTCGACATGCCGTTGAAGGTGAGGGTGAGCAGGTCCGGGGCGACCGCGGCGGTCGGGGTGTGCGTGGCCTCGTCGTACAGGATCTTGTCGTAGATCTCGTCGGAGCAGACCAGGAGGTTGTGGCGGCGGGCGATGTCGGTCAGCGCGCGCACCATCGCCTCGTCGTAGACCGCGCCCGTCGGGTTGTTCGGGTTGATGATCACGAGTGCCTTGGTGCGGTCGGTGATCTTCCGCTCGACGTCCGCGAGGTCGGGCATCCAGTCGGACTGCTCGTCGCAGCGGTAGTGCACCGCCGTGCCGCCGGAGAGGGACACGGCGGCCGTCCACAGCGGGTAGTCGGGCGCCGGGACGAGGACCTCGTCCCCGTCGTCCAGCAGGCCCTGCATCGCCATCACGATCAGTTCGGAGACGCCGTTGCCGATGAAGACGTGCTCGACGTCCGTCTCGATGCCGAGGGTCTGGTTGTGCATGACCACGGCCCGGCGCGCCGCCAGCAGGCCCTTCGCGTCGCCGTAGCCGTGGGCCGTCGACACGTTCCGGAGGATGTCCTCCAGGATCTCCGGCGGGCACTCGAACCCGAAGGCGGCCGGGTTGCCGGTGTTCAGCTTCAGGATGCGGTGACCGGCCGCCTCCAGCCGCATCGCCTCCTCGAGCACCGGGCCCCGGATCTCGTAACAGACGTTGGCGAGCTTCGTCGACTGGATCACCTGCATGTGCGCGAGCTTACGGCCCGGTCACGTTCCATGGGTGGTGTTATCCGCCACTTGAGACGGGTGCTTTGGGTGGGTTTCGTCACTCCGCGCGGGCTGCGCTACCGGGGAGTGCGCCGCACCGACCGCCCCGCCAGCACATCCGTGCGCCGCCCGTCCTCCATCACGAACCGCCCGTCGACCAGCACGTACGGGATGCCCGTCGGCAGCACGCGCGGGTTCTCGTACGTGCTGCCCGCCGCGACCGTCGCCGGGTCGAAGAGCACCAGGTCGGCCCGGTACCCCTCACGCACCAGCCCCCGGTCCGGCAGCCGCAGCCGGGCCGCCGCGCGGGAGGTGAGGTGCGCGACGCACTCCTCCAGTGACAGCACGCCCAGCTCGCGGACGTAGTGCCCGAGGTAGTGCGGGAAGGTGCCGTAGGCGCGCGGGTGCGGTTTGGCGCCCTGGAGGATGCCGTCCGAGCCGCCGGTGTGCACGCGGTGCCGCATGATCGCGCGGACGTTCTCCTCGTGGCCGACGTGCTGGAGGATGGTCGGCGCCAGCCGGTCGGCGAGCAGCAGGTGCCGGGCGACCGTCCAGGGACTCTCGCCGCGCAGCTGCGCCGACTCCAGGACCGTACGGCCGACGTACTCCGCCAGCGCCGGGTCGCCCGTGCCGGAGATCTCGATCGTCTCCCACTCCATGGGCACGCCGTGGGAGCCGTCGGAGCCGATCTCCTCCATGTGGTGGCGGATGCGCTCGGCGGTGTCGTCGTCCGCCAGCCGCTTCATGATCTGGTCCGGGCCGCCCTCGCTGGCCCAGCTCGGCAGCAGCGCCACGAGGGTCGTGCAGCCGGGGGTGTACGGGTACGTGTCGAGCGTGATGTCGGCGCCGGCGGCGAGCGCGCCGTCCAGCAGCGTCAGCAGCTCGGGCGCCTTGCCCTTGTTGACGCCGAAGTTCATGGTGGCGTGGGCGAGGTGGAGGGGGCAGTCCGCCTCCCGCGTCAGCTCCACCATCTCCTCGTACGCCTGGAGCGCACCGGCCCCGTACGAGCGGTGGTGCGGGCAGTAGTAGCCGCCGTACGACGCCACCACCCGGCACAGCTCGGTCAGCTCCGCGTCCTTCGCGTACATGCCCGGTGTGTACGTCAGCCCCGACGACATGCCGACCGCGCCCTGCTCCATGCCCTCGGCGACCAGCCGCCGCATGTGCTCCAGCTCGGCGTCGGTCGCCTCCCGGTCGTCCCAGCCGACCGCGAGGGCACGCACCGTGCCCTGCGGGATCAGGTAGGCGGCGTTCACGGCGATGCCCCGGTCGAGCCGGTCCAGGTACTCGCCGACCGACCGCCAGTCGAAGTCGACGTCGTCGCCGGGACCGTTCCACCCGGCGATCGCGCGGCGCACCTCGCCGAGGGTGCGGTCGTCGACCGGCGCGTACGACAGCCCGTCCTGGCCGATGACCTCCAGGGTGACGCCCTGCGCGGCCTTGGCGCTGTGGTCGGGGTCCCGCAGCAGCGCCAGGTCGCTGTGGGCGTGCATGTCGATGAAGCCGGGGGCCAGGACCAGGCCCTCGGCGTCCAGCTCGCGGCGTGCCTTGGGGCGCTGGCAGCCGGCGGCCGCCGCCTCCTTGACGATGGAGACGATCCGGCCGCCGTCGACCACGACGTCCGCGCGGTACGCGTCCGCGCCGGAGCCGTCGACGACGTCCGCGTCCCTGATGACCAGCTCTTCCATGTCCAGCTTCTCCCGGCTCCTCTAGAAGAACGTGCGGATGTAGTCGACGACCGTCCCGTCCGCCTCGGCGACCGGGATGAGCTGCCACTTGTCGAAGGACGTGCAGGGGTGCGACAGGCCGGTCCCGAGCCAGTCGCCCACCTCCAGCTCCGCGTCCGGGGTGGTGCGCAGCCAGGCGTGCTGGTCGGACAGGCCGGTCACCTCGATGCCGGTCGCCGGGCGCTCCGGGCCGCCGTCCGCGGGGCGCACGACCTGGGCGAAGGGCAGATGGAGGTCGTAGGCCGCGTCCCGCTTGCCCGCGTTGGTGAACGCCTGCTCGGGGGAGGGGCGGGAGACGACCTGGCTCCACAGGCGGAAGGCGGGCTCCAGGGCGCCCTCCTCGGGGACCCGGTTGAAGGGGGTCAGCTCGCGGTAGTGGCCGTCGTCGTGGGAGACGTACGCGCCCGAGCGCAGCAGCTTCAGCACCGGCAGGGACAGGTCGGGGACCTCGGCGAACACGTCGGCCACCGCGTCGAACCAGGCGCTGCCGCCCGCGCTCACCACGATGTCCTCGAGCCCGCCGAACCGCCCGGCCTTGTCGAAGTCGACGGCGAGCGCGACCAGCCGCCGCAGCCAGGCGTGCACCTTCTCGGGGTCGGCGTCCGGTACCTCGCCCTCGTACCCGGCGACACCGGCGAGCCGCAGCGTCCGCGCCCCGGCCACCGCGTCGGCGACCGCCGCGCACTCCGCCTCGGTGCGCACGCCGGTCCGCGCGCCCTCACCGGCGGCCAGCTCGACCACGACGTCCACCGGACGGGAGGCGCCCGCCTCCGTCAGCGCCGCGTCCATCAGCGCGACCCCGCGCACGGAGTCGACGTAGCAGACGAAGCGGAAGTCCGGGTCGGCGTCCAGCTCCGAGGAGATCCAGCGCAGGGCGGCGGCGTCGACCAGCTCGTTGGCCAGGAAGATCCGCTCGATGCCGAAGGCCCGCGCCACCCGTACCTGGTGCGGAACGGCGAGGGTGATGCCCCAGGCGCCGTGCTCGATCTGGCGGTGGAAGAGCTGCGGGGCCATGGAGGTCTTGCCGTGCGGCGCGAAGGCGAGGCCGTGCCGGGCGGAGTACGTCTCCATGAGCTTCAGGTTGTGCTCCAGGCGCTCGGCGGACAGGGCCAGCACGGGCGTGGTGAAGCCGCCGGTGAAGAGGTTGCGGCGCTGGCCGGCCAGCTCGGCGACGGTCAGACCGTACGCGTCCGGCGGGAGGCCCTTGAAGCGGTGGTCGACGTGCTCCTCGCCCAGCTTGGCGAGGGCTTCGCGGCCGTTGGCAGAGCCGGTGTCGAGGGCCATGGAGCCTCCCTGATCTGATGCGTACCAGGCGCGTTGCAACACCTGCAACGACCGTTGCGTATATCGCTTACTGCTGTCTAACATCTCGGCGAACGCGGGGTCAACGGAGCCGCCGCCCGCGAGACGCGACGAGGAGTCCCCACCATCGTGACCGCCACCGGACCCACCAGCACCGCCCCCGACGTCGTGGACGTCGTCGCGCTCGGCGAGTCCATGGTCACCTTCCTCCCCTCCCTACCCGGCCGCCTCGCCGACGTCCCCTCCTTCGACCGCGCCATCGGCGGCGCCGAGTCCAACGTGGCCTGCGTGCTCGCCGCCGCCGGACACACCGCCCGCTGGATCAGCCGCGTCGGCGCGGACGGCTTCGGCGACCACCTCGTCGAGGCGATCGGCGCCTACGGGGTCGACGTCTCCGCCGTGCGCCGCGACCCCGACCGTCCCACCGGCGTCTACTTCCGCACCGCCGGGGACCGCGCCACCGACGCCCACGAGGTCGCCTACTACCGCGCGGGCTCCGCCGCCTCCGCGATGTCCGTCCGCACCATGGACCTCGACGCGATCCGCTCCGGCCGCGTGCTCCACCTCTCCGGCATCACCCCCGCGCTCTCCGCCGACTGCCTCGACCTGATGCGCGAACTGACCGCCCGCCACCCCGGCCGCCCCCTCGTCTCCTTCGACGTCAACCACCGCCCCGGCCTCTGGCGCGGCGACACCGACGGCGCGCGGGTGCTGCTCGACCTGGCCCGGGGCGCCGACCTCGTCTTCGTCGGCGAGGACGAGGCCTGGGGACTGGGCGGCCCGGAAGCCGTGCGCGCCGCGCTGCCCGAACCCGAGCTGCTCGTCGTCAAGCAGGGCGCGAGCGGCGCCACCGCCTTCCACGGGCCGGAGGTCGTCTCTGTCCCCGCCCTCACCGTCGACGTCGTCGCCGCCGTCGGCGCGGGCGACGCCTTCGCCGCCGGGTTCCTCTCCGCCACCCTGCGCGACCTGCCCGTGCGCGAGCGCCTGCGCCACGGCCACCTGATGGCCGCCGCCGCCCTCACCGTCCCCGGCGACCTCGCCGCACCCCCGGCCCGAGGCCACGCCGACCGCCTGGCCGCCCTCGACGACGACGCGTGGGGGACACTTCGACTCGGCCCCGGCTGGACACAGGCCGACGCGAGGGCCGAGGAGGAGGTACGCACCCCATGAGCCAGACCGTCGACCGCGCGCTGAGCATCCTGCCGCTGCTCGCCGAGGGCCCCGCCGACCTGGGCCGGGTCGCCGACCGCCTCGGCGTCCACAAGTCCACGGCCCTGCGCCTGCTGCGCACCCTCCACGAACACGGCTTCGTCTACCGCCAGGAGGACCAGCGCTACCGCCTCGGCGCCCGCCTCATCGCCCTCGCCCAGGAGGCGATGGAGAACCTCGACGTCCGCGAGATCGCCCACCCCCACCTCGTACGCCTCAACGAGCAGTGCGGCCACACCGTCCACCTCGCCGTCCACGAGGACAACGAGGTCCTCTACATCGACAAGGTGGAGAGCCGCTACCCGGTCCGCATGTACTCGAGGATCGGCAAGCCCGTCGCCATAACCGTGGCGGCCGTGGCGAAACTGCTCCTCGCCGACCTCCCCGAGAACGAACGCCGAGCCGTCGTCGAGAAGCTCGACTACCCCCTGTACACGGCCCGTTCGACACCCAACGCCGACGGCTTCCTCACGGAGCTGGCCAAGGTGCGCGAACAGGGCTGGGCCACCGACCTCGGTGGCCACGAGGAGTCCATCAACTGCGTCGCCGCGCCCATCCGGGGCGCCGACGGCCGGGTGGTCGCCGCGATGTCGGTCTCCGCGCCGAACGTGGTCGTCACCGCCGACGAACTCCTCACCCTGCTCCCGCTGGTCCGCCGTACGGCGGACGCGATCAGCGGCGAGTACTCCGGCAGGACCCCAGTCAAGGAAGTCACCGCATGACCGACAAGATCGCTCTCACCCCCGCGACCCACACCGTCCCTCCGGCGAAGTTCAGCCACGGCGTCAAGAAGGGCAACATCCTCCAGGTCGCCGGCCAGGTCGGCTTCCTCCCTCACGAGGACGGCAAGGCCCCCACCCCGGCCGGCCCCACCCTGCGCGAGCAGACCCTCCAGACCCTCGCCAACGTCAAGGCGATCCTGGAGGAGGGCGGCGCCTCCTGGGACGACGTGATGATGCTCCGCGTCTACCTCACCGACGTGGACCACTTCGCGGAGATGAACGAGATCTACAACGCGTACTTCGAGGAGCAGGGCCTCACCCAGCCGCCCGCCGCCCGCACGACCGTCTACGTCGGTCTGCCCGCCGGCCTCCTCATCGAGATCGACGCGCTGGCCGTCCTGGGCTGACCCGCCCCCCCCGGCCGCACCTTCTTCTCTTCACCTGTCGCACGGCACGGCGCCCTCCCCCTTCGGAGCCCGGGCGCCGTGCCGCGCCCCGCCCTGCCCGAAAGCAGTATGTGTTTACCCAGAGGACCCCCGTATGTCCTTTCCATCCCTCCAGCTCGCCGCCTCCTCCGCCCCACAGACCCCACCGCACACCGGCGGCCTGCTCACCCTGATCGACGGCACGGCGGGCCTGCTCACCGTCGCCGCGATCGGCATCGCGCTCCTGCTCTTCCTGATCATCAAGGTCCGGCTGCAGCCCTTCGTCGCGCTGCTCGCCGTCTCCATAGCCGTCGGCCTGCTCGCCGGCCTGTCGGTCACCGAACTCTTCGGCACCGTCCAGAAGTCCGACGCCGTCTCCACCATCGAGTCCGGCATGGGCGGCATCCTCGGCCACGTCGCCATCATCATCGGCCTCGGCACCATGCTCGGCGCGATCCTCGAAGTCAGCGGCGGCGCCCAGGTCCTCGCCTCCCGCCTGCTGGGCCTCTTCGGCGAGAAGCGCGCCCCGCTCGCGATGGGCCTGACCGGCCTCATCTTCGGCATCCCGGTCTTCTTCGACGTCGGCATCTTCGTCCTCGCGCCGATCGTCTACGCCGCCGCCAAGCGCTCCGGCAAGTCGGTCCTGCTCTACTGCCTGCCGCTGCTGGCCGGCCTGTCGATGACCCACGCCTTCCTGCCGCCGCACCCCGGCCCGGTGGCCGCCGCCGGACTGCTGAAGGTGGACCTCGGCTGGGTCATCCTCATGGGCATCGTCTGCGGCATCCCCGCCGTGCTCGCCGCCTGGGCGTTCTCCGCCTGGATCGGCCGCCGCATCTTCGTGCCCGTGCCGCAGGACATGGTCGAGGCCGCCGACGAGGCCAAGCAGGCCGTCGTCGAGGAGCAGGCCAAGGCGGGCGTCGCACCGTCCGAGACCCCCGTCGCGCTCGGCACGGTCCTCGGCATCATCGGCACCCCGCTGGTCCTGATCCTCGCCGCGACCTTCTCCTCCATCGCCCTGGACGAGTCCACCCTCCGCTCGGTGATCGAGTTCTTCGGCAACCCGTTCGTGGCCCTGACCATCGCCCTGCTGCTCGCCTACTACCTGCTCGGCATCCGGCGCGGCTGGTCCCGCAAGTCCCTGGAGACCGTCTCGACGGCCTCGCTGAAGCCGGTCGGCAACATCCTGCTGGTGGTCGGCGCGGGCGGCGTCTTCGGTGCCGTCCTCAGCGCCAGCGGCGTCGCCCAGGCCCTCTCCGACACCTTCAACGACGTCGGCCTGCCGGTGATCGTCCTCTCCTACCTGATCTCCCTGGTGCTGCGGGTCGCGCAGGGCTCGGCGACGGTGGCCATCGTGACGACGGCGGGCATCGTGGCGCCGCTGCTCGCCGAGGGCGACCACTCGCAGGCGTTCGTCGCCCTGGTCATCATGGCCATCTCGGCGGGCTCCATCTTCGCCTCGCACGTCAACGACGGCGGCTTCTGGATGGTCGCCAAGTACTTCGGCATCAGCGAACGGGACACGCTCAAGACGTGGACCGTGCTGGAGAGCGTGCTGTCGGTCGCCGGGTTCGTGGTCGCGGCGGTGCTGAGCCTGTTCGTGTAGGGCGCGTGTAGTCGTCTGATAACGATGACGGGGCTGGCTGGGCCCGGCACAGGTTCGTCGACCATACTGCCCGCTGTGGAGCAGCGCAGAGGATCGACCAGCCAGCCCCTGGAAGGCGCCGGATTCGACCCGGCCTTCATCCCCGGGCTCACCGCGCCCGTGACCGGTGAGCCGGAGGACGCGAGACCGGCGAAGGAGACGACCGAGGAGAAGGCGGACGCCGAGACGTCCGACGCCGTGTCCGAGGCCGAGGACGTCCGCGAGCCGGAGGACACCGCCGAGCAGACGGACGAACCGGACGAGGACGAGGAGGCCCCCGACGGCCCCGTCTTCGAGGCCGCCGACCGCCGCGCCCGGATCGTCGCCGACCACAAGGGCGTACGTCTCGCCCTCGACGACCAGAACTGCGAGTTCCGTTGGGACGAGGTCGGCGCCGTCGAGACGGAGACGGGCCGCTTCGGCAAGCGGTTCACCGTCACGGTGCACACGCCGGACCGCCGCTGGTACCCGATCGAGATCGAGGCGACGTCCCGGAGCCGTTTCAAGGAGTGGGAGGCCGCCCTGGACGAAGTCCTGGACGCGTACTTCGAGGACGGCGAGGCGCAGGCCGAGGCGACCGAGGAACAGGCCACGGCCGAGGAGCAGGAGACGGCCGACGCGAAGTAGGGCCCGGGTCGGGCACCTTCGAGTGAAGATCCCCGCACGCCCTCTTGTCCCAGCGTCCACCATGGGCTTTCTTGGCCCGCATGGCGGACACCACGGGCAACACCAGTGACAAGGCCACGGGGACACCACACGGCCCCGACTCGGCACCCCGCAAATCCAGTTGGCGCTACATCGGCCCCGGCATCGTCGTCGCGGCGACCGGGGTCGGCGCCGGCGATCTCGTGGCCACCCTGATCGCGGGCAGCAACTTCGGCTACACCCTGCTGTGGGCGGCGGTCCTCGGCTGCCTGGTCAAGATCTCCCTGGCCGAGGCGGCGGGCCGCTGGCACCTCTCCACCGGCCGCACCCTCTTCGACGGCTGGGCGAGCCTGGGCAGCTGGACGACGTACTTCTTCGGGTTCTACGTCGTCATCTGGGGCTTCTCCTACGGCGCGGCTGCCATGTCGTCCACCGGCCTGCCCCTGCAAGCCCTCTTCCTCGGCGTGATGGACCTCGAATGGTGGGGCGTGGCCTGCGGCGTGGTCGGCCTGGTCTTCGTCTGGTTCAACAAGTACGCCGTCTTCGAGAAGGTCATGACGGTGCTGGTCGGCGTCATGTTCGTGGTGACGGTCTACCTGGCGATCCGGGTCGCCCCCAACCTGGGCGACGCCTTCGCCGGCCTCCTCCCCGTCATCCCCGACGGCGAGGACTCCGTCCTCAACACCCTCGGCCTGATCGGCGGCGTGGGCGGCACGATCACACTCGCCGCCTACGGCTACTGGGTCAACGCCAAGGGCTGGTCCAACGCCGGCTGGATGAAGGTCATGCGGTTGGACAACCGGGTCGCCTACATCACCACCGGCGTCTTCGTCGTCGCCATGCTCATCGTCGGCGCGGAGCTGCTGCACGCCGCGAACATCGCGCTCTCCGGCGGCGGCAAGGGCCTGGTGCAGCTCGGCGACATCCTGGAGGACGAGTACGGCACGGCGACGGCCAAGTTCTTCCTGATCGGCTTCTTCGCCACGTCCTTCACCTCGCTCATCGGCGTGTGGCACGGCGTGAGCCTGATGTTCGCGGACTTCGTGAGCCGGCTGCGGGACAAGCGGGCGGGCAAGGCCAGGGAGGTCGCCACCGGTGAGCACGAGCGCTCCTGGCCCTTCCGCGCCTACCTCCTGTGGCTGACCTTCCCGCCCATCTTCCTGCTCTTCCAGGGCGAACCCTTCCGCCTGGTCATCATCTACGGCGTCCTGGGCGCGGCCTTCATGCCCTTCCTGGCCCTGACCCTGGTCTGGCTCCTCAACTCCTCCCGCACACCCGCCGAGTGGCGCAACGGCTGGCTCAGCAACGGCATGCTCACGGTCGCGGGCCTGCTGTTCCTGGTGCTGTGCGTGAAGGAGATCTGGGACCAGCCGTGGGCGGACTTCTTCTGACCGTCGCCCGGACCACCGCCGTCCCTACCGAAGCTTGTCCCACTCCGGGCTGAGCGCCATCTCCCGCAGCTGATCGATGGTCAGCGCGGGAGTGGCACGGGACGGCTCGGCATGCGCGGCTCCGTTGTTGAAGGCGCTGATCACCACACGGAAGCCGTCCTTGCCGGGCCGCAGGGTGTCGGCGGTCCACATGAGCACTCCCGGGACACGGTCGTCCCCGATTCCCTGCCGGGTCTTGACCAGGGTCCCGTCGGGAAGCTCCTCCCCACCGCCGTAGAGCTGGCCGGCGACGTCGCCCATGCCGTACTGCACGTTCACCTGGACGAGGCTCTCACCCTGCCCGTCATCGACGACGACGTAGGTGAACTCGCTCTCCTGCCCGCCCTCCTTGACCACGTCCAGCCCCTCGGGGAGCAGCCCGACCAGTGTCTCGTTGGCGTCCCTGCCGGAGACGGGGGCAGGCGGCACGTCGGCGGACGGGACGCCCTTGGTGGGCTCGGCGGACTTCGGGTCCTCGGGAATCGCGTCGACCACCCCGCGCCACACCTCGGCCGTGACGACCTCCTTCAGCTGCTCGGCCGACAGCGGAGGCTCCGCACGGGAGACGGGCGCGCCCTTCTGCGCGGGCGCGTTCCACTCGCTCAGGCTGACGTGCTGCCCCTTGTCTGTGACCAGGTCGGCGGTCCAGAGCTTGGTGTCGACGCGCTTGTCGGGATACTCGTAGCCCTTGAACAGCCGCAGCAGCGAGCCGTCGGGCAGGCGGGTGGAGGAGCAGGAGTCATGCGGGACGAATGTCTCGTCGGGACACTCCATCAGCTGGCGGACCTGCGAACTGCCCGGCTCCACCCGGTAGAACCCCATGCTGATCGCGGCGGCTCCCTCCCCGTCGTCGTACACGACATACGCGTACGGCGAAGGCTGGTCGGCCGACCCCCGGGCGTCCTCCTGGCTGAACTCACCGTCGGGGAGCAGCTCCTTGAGCTGGCCGAGGATGGTGTCGCCGGAGACGGGAGGCGGAGCGGGCGCCGTTGACGAGGCTGAGGGCTGCGAGGTGGCCCCGGCGGTCGCGGCGGAGACGTTCCGTCCGTCGGAGTTCCCCTGCGGCAGCAGCATGGCTCCGCCCACCCCGACCAGCGCGACCCCGGCCACCCCGCCGAGCACCCCGGCCCGGCGCCGCGTCAGCGCCCGCCGCCCGCGGGCCCGCCCGCCGGTGACGAGGGCCGAACGGTCGGCGTGGAAACCCCCGCCGGTCTGGTGCAGAGCAGCGGAAAGCCGCTCCTCGAAGATTTCCTGGTCCTGGTTTTCGGGCATGGCGAACCACCCTTTCCGCATGGTGGGAGAAGTGAGAGCCGAAGTGGGGGAGTGGGAGTGGGGAACGAGGGCGGGAACGTCAGGATCTGGCGTACTCCGCGAGATCCTCGCCGAGCAGTTCACGCAGCCGGCCCAGCGCACGGGAACACCGGGTCCGCACGGCCGCCGAGCTGACGTTCATGACGTCGGCGGTCTCCTCGATCGACCGGTCCTCCCAGTACCGCAGGACGACGACGGCCCGGTCCTTGGCGGGCAGCCGCGCCAGCGCGTCCAGCAGCGTCAGCCGCAGCGAGGCGTCGCCGTCCCCGGCGCCGGGCAGGTCCGGGAACACGTCCGTGGCCCGCTCCCGGCTGCTGCGCCGCCGCTGGTGGGCGAGGAAGGCCCGGGTGAGCACGGTCTGCGCGTACCCGGCGGGGTTCTCGACGCGGGACACGCGTCCCCAGCGCACGTACAGCCGCCCGAAGGTCTCCTGGACGAGATCCTCGGCCAGGTGCGTGTCCCCGGCGGTGAGCAGGCAGGCGGACCGGTACAGGTGTCCGGCCCGCGCCACCGCGAACTCGGCGTACTCGTCCGCCCGCGCCTGTCTCATGTCCGCGTTCCCCCGCCTTCACCGCTGTCGTGTACTGCCTTCACCTCACTGATGCGGTGGGCCCCGGGAAATGTTTCATATGAACTTCACAGGAGGTGGTCGGCCTTGCCCGCCTTGATGTCGAGGATCATGCGGCGCAGGGCGTCCCGGCTGTCGGTGAGGGGGGTGTCCTCCTCGCCGGCTATGGCGATGTAGGCGTTGCCGGTGGTGTCGGTGCCGAGGCGGAAGCAACTGGCTCCCTCTCCGCAGAAGGGCTCTTCCCAGGTGATGCCGTCCATCGTGCGTCTCCTCACAGGCCGTTGGCGATGTCCCGGATGAAGTCGCGGGACGCCTGTGGCGACAGGGCGATGCGCTCCATCCAGTCCAGGTGCGTACGGTACTTCGCGAGCTGGGAGTCACCGCTGAGGAAATCCGGCCCGTGGGTGCTGTCGATCTGCACGGTGTCCAGCTGCTGGACGGGCCCCTCCAGGTAGTTGAACGTCTGCCCGGAACCGGGAAACGCCCCGGCGGCGAAGGGAACGACCAGCAGCCGTACGGAGGGCCGCTCGGACACGGCCAGGAGATGTTCGAGCTGGGCGCGGGCGACCTTGGGCCCACCGAACTGCATCCGCACTGCGGCCTCGTGCACGACCGCGACGTACTCCGGCGGGCCCTCCTCTTCGAGAACCCTCTGCCGTTCGATGCGATACGCCAGCCGTAGGGCGACCTCGTGGTCGGGCAGCGGTGGCAGGACGGCCCTGAAGAGTTCGAGGGCGTGGTCACTGGTCTGCAGCAGCCCCGGGATGTGCGCGATGTGCACGGTCCGCATCCGGGTCGCCAGCGCCTCGAACTCGGCGATGTCGAGCAGCCCCGCGGACAGCGAACCTCGATACCGCTCCCACCAACCGCGCCCGCCGGGTCGGGCAAGGCTGACCAACGCCTCGACGTAAGTCTCGTCCCAGCAGTCGCAGTTGCACGCCAGGGTGCGCAGCCGTTCCGGGCTGATGGTGCGGATACCCGTCTCGATGTTCGAAATCTTGGCCCGGTCGAGTCCGAGCAGCCCGGCGGCTTGGTCGGCCGTTATGCCCGACGCGGTCCGCATCTTCCGCAGTTCGGCGCCCAGACGCCGCTGGCGCTCGGTCGGTGTCGTCCTCGGAGGCATGCCCTTCCTTCCCTGCGATCCGGCAGCAGTCTGCCGCCCTCGGAGGCGCGCGCACCACGATCGGGGTCACTTTCCTCGATGAGGTGGCAATTGAACCATCCACGTCTCTACATTCAGTGACGCACCGAGTACGTACCGGCGTCGGAAGTGCATCGCGGAGGCCTGCCCGCGCGACGGAGCCACCGACCGCCCCTGCCAAAGGAGTCGCCATGCCCCCGTCCCGCTGCCCCGTCGCCCCCGCCTACCCGGCGGACCCGACACCCCCCATCCCCGAAACCCTGGCCTACAGCTTCACCCTCCCCGCCGCCCTGTCCAGCCCCGCCCTGGCAAGGGCAACGGCACGCCACGTCCTCCAGGCGCACGGCCTGACGGACATGCTGGACCCGGCACTGCAAGCGATCAGCGAACTCACCGCCGTCGCCAGCCAGTTCACGGAGTCGCCGGACTACTACCTCACCCTCCGCTACCGCTTCTCCACCCTCCGGGTCATCGCCTACGACAGCCACCCCCGCCACACCAGCCCCCACCTCGCCACCGCCTGCGACACCCGCCGCCGCGCCGCCCTCCGCCTCCTGGCCTGCGTCTGCCGCGCCTGCGACGGCACGTGGGGCTTCGGCGAGGCGAGGGAGCCCGGCGGCGGCACGCGCATGTGGGCGACCCTGCCGAGGGCGAGCGCGGCGGCGTACGGCGCGCCCTGACGGCGTACGTCACAGTCGATCTTTACTCGCCCTTGGCGCCACCCATACCTCCCGCATAACCGCCCTCACTACGGTCGTGAGGTTGGCATGTGCACAGGGTTAATCACGGGGGAGGGGCCGCATGGCGGACCTGGCGAAAGAGGCTGCGTCGCTGCACAAGGCGGCAAAGGGACTGCGCGCGGTGGGTCAGCACACGGCGAAGCCATTGCAAGAGTTCGAGTCGGCCTCGCACGACTTGTCGGCCCTGGGGGCCCTGGGCGCCCTTCTCGGTGCGAAGGGCGACATCGAGGAGGGCATGACCACGCTCGCGAAGCTGGCCAGGCAGTTGGACGACGAGTGGGAGACCGAAGCGAAGTTCATGGGCGACGTCTCTGACGCGTTCGACCTGCTGGACGTGCTGTTGACGGCCGCGGCCCGCGCCGAGAAGGGCTGAGCGGGAGTGGTCGATCTCAACCCACTGCACTACATCAACAAGTTCAACCACATGTTCGGTGACACGGTCGCCGACGGACTGGAGTTCCTGGGCATCACCGACCCGGCGGTGGACCCGGACGGCATCCGGGAGATCGCCAAGAAGTGGCGCGCCCTGGCCACGGGCCTGGACGAGGCAGCCGAGGCGGCGCGCAAGGCACTGACGGACGTGGAGTGGGAGGGCAAGTCCGCCAAGGCCCTTCACAAACGGGCCAAGTCGGCCCGTCAGCAGGCCACCGAGATGGCCGACTCTCTCAGGGAGGGCGCGAAGGCGCTGGACGACTTCGCGGACAAGGCGCACGAGCTGCTCTCGGAGATCGGCGTCATCCTGGTGGAGATCGCCGAGTTGGAGCTGGCGGGGCTCGCCCTGTCCGTGCTGACCGGCGGCACGTCGGCCGTCGTCTCCACGCTGATGGCCGGCTCGCGCGCGGCGAAGGTGGTCGCACTGGTCGCCCGGATCGAGCAGGAGGGCACCGTCCTGGCGTCCGCGATCCGCGGGGTGATGGAGGTCATCAGAGCGGTGGAGCGGGCGCTGAAGGCGCTGAAGGAGATCCGCGGCGTCGCGGCGGCCGGGAAGATGGCGAAGGAGGGCATGAAGTTCTCCGCCTTCGACACCCTGCTGCGCGATCCTGAGGCCTTCAAGGACCCCGACAAACTCGCCGTCATCCTCACCGAGGGCGCACTCCTCGGGGTGGGCTTCGGCGCGCTGGGCAAGGCCCTCGGGAAAGGCCTGAAGGCTCTCAAACCTGCCGACCTGGCCAAGCTCAGCAAGGGCCTCAAGCTGAACTGCGCCTCGTTCGAGCGCCTGAGACTCAACCCGGGCTTCAATAAACTTCCTGCGTCGATCCGTAACGAGATCAAGAAGTTCGTCCGGGACCCGATTGACGTGGCCACCGGCGACATGATGCTGGCCCGCACTGATGTGTCGTTGCCGGGTGTCCTACCCCTGATCATGGAACGGACGCACCTCTCCTCCTACCGCTGGGGCGGCTGGTTCGGCCCGTCCTGGGCCTCGACGCTTGACCAGAGGCTGCAAGTGGATGACGAGGGCATCGTCTACGCGACGGCGGACGGGGCACGCATCTGTTTTCCGCGTCCTGAGCCGGAATCAAGTGACCCCGTCAGCGCGGTCACTCGTGGCTCCCGCCTGGCCCTTCTGTGGGACGACGAGATCGACGGCGCGCTCCGCATCACCGACGCCGACGCCAAACTGGCCTATGTCTTCCACAGCCCGGTGCCCGCAGCCGACGACATCGCTGTTGATCTCCCCCTACAGCACATTGAGGACCTCAACGGCAATCGCATCACCGTCGTCTACGCAGCAGGCGACGACATTCCGACAGCAGTGGTCCACTCCGGCGGTTATCACATCGCTGTCGACCACCACGCGTCCCTGCCTCGCATCACTGGCCTACGCCTGCTCAACTCCAGTTGTCCGGACGAACCCGGCACGTCCTTGCTCCGCTTCACCTACGACGAGCAGGGCCATCTGGTCGAGGAAACCAACTCCTCCGATATGCCCATGCGCTACGCGTACGAAGCAGAAGGCCGCATCACGTCATGGACCGACCGCAACAACACCACGTACCGATACTCGTATGACGGCGAAGGGCGCGTCGTGGCCACCGACGGCACCGGTAACGCCCTGGCGTCAACTCTCATGTACGACGGTTCCAGTCGTATCACCCGTGTCACTGACTCCCTCGGCCACACACGCATTTACGAGCACAACGAAATGCTTCGGCTCATCCGCGAGACCGATCCGTTCGGCTACGTCACCGAGCAGGAATGGGACGAGGACCTGCGACTCGTCGCGGTAACCGACCCGCTCGGCCACACCACTCGGTACGAATACGACGGACTGGGCCGAACGGTGTCGGTCACCCGCCCGGACGGTGGGGAGGTCCGCGCCCTCTACAACGAGCTTGGATTGCCCACGACGATCTCCGACGTGGACGGATCCGAGTGGCAGCGGGCGTACGACGAGCGCGGCAACCTCATCACCGTCACAGATCCGTCCGGAGCCGTGACCCGGTCCCGTTACAACGAGTTCGGTCACCTCACGGCTGTCATTGACGCGCTCGGTCACACTGCCCGTGTTCGCTGCAACTCTGCTGGGCTGCCCGAGTGCGTCACAGATCCGCTCGGCAGGACGACGCAATACGGGCGGGATGTGTTCGGACGGCTTGTAGTCTTCACCGATCCTCTCGGCAACGAGACCCGCGTGCAATGGAACGTCGAGGGCAGACCGACACGGCGCACCGCCCCGGACGGCAACAGCGAGTCCTGGACGTATGACGGCGAGGGCAACTGCGTCAGTCACACCGACGCGATGGGGGCCGTGTCCCGCTTCGAGTACACCTACTTTGATCTGATGGCGGCCCGAACAGGTCCGGACGGCGTCCGGTACCAGTTCACCTACGACAGTGAACTGCGGGTCACGGCGGTCGCCAATCCGCAGGGTCTCACCTGGACGTACGCCTACGACTCAGCTGGATCCCTGGTCGCGGAGACTGACTTCGACGGTCGTACGCGTACCTACGCGTACGACGCGGCCGGTCGTCTCCGTTGCCGTACCGACGGCCTTGGCTGCACGGTGCAGTTCGAGCGCAACGAGCTGGGCCAGATCACCCGGAAGAACGCGATGGGGCAGGTCACGGCGTACGAATACCACGCCACAGGCCAACTGATGCGTGCCATCGGACCGGAGACGATCCTTTCCCGCACCTTGGACACCATGGGGCGCATTCGTGCGGAGACGGTAAACGGCCATACGGTGAAGTACACCTACGACGAATTGGGCCGATGCACGGGCCGCACCACGCCCCGTGGTGCCGTCACCCGTTGGACATACGACGCGGCAGGTAACCGTATCCAGATGGTGGCCTCGGGGCGTACCTTCGACTTCACCCACGACCCGGCCGGCCGCGAACTAGCATGCCAAATCGGTGCGACGCTCGCTCTGGCACACACCTACGACCGCCTGGGCCGCCTGACGGCGCAGTCAGTGACGACCGGAGGCGGTCACGTCGTCCAGAGTCGGGCATACACCTATCGTGCCGACGGTAATCTGATCGAGGTCGAAGACCAACTCTCCGGGACGCGCCGCTTCCACCTGGACGCGGCAGGCCGGGTAACCGCGGTGCAGGCGGCCCGTTGGTCGGAGACGTACGCCTACGACGCGGCCGGCAACCAGACTTTCGCATCCTGGCCGTCAGAGCACCCTGGCCATGACGCTGTCGGCGAGCGTACGTACCAGGGCACCTCCGTCACCCGCGCGGGCAATGTCCGGTACGAACACGACGCTCTAGGTGTGCTGATCGGACAGGTTGGTGACGCGGCTGGCTGGTGTTTGGCCGCCGATTCCGGTGTGGGGTCGGTGGTAGTTGTACCAGTCCAGCCAGC
>NZ_JAGMUF010000025.1:0-44299 GCF_019049125.1 Streptomyces sp. AC602_WCS936
TTCGGATCCAGGTAAGCCATCAGGCCCAGGAATATCCCTCCAATTCCTCCCGGCTGTGCCGGGGATACAACAAGGCGCCTCGTGGCGCACATGCACCGTTCGATGGTGTTGCGTTGTTTGTAGATCTCTCGGTCGAAGGCCGGTGGCCTGCCGCCCTGGCTGCCGCGACGCAGCCGATGACGTTGCTGGTCCGCAGGGATGGGGATCACCGCTCGGATGCCGCGCTTGCGTAGGTGCTCGCGAATCGCACGGGAGGAGTACGCCTTATCCGCCAGGACCACGTTCGGCCTGGTGCGGGGTCGCCCACGGCGTCGGGGAACGCGTAGCCGGGCCGTAACGTCGGTGAACGCGGGTGCGTCGCCGGATTGTCCGGCGGTGAGAACGAAGGCGAGAGGCCGACGGTGTCCATCGGCCGCGAGGTGAATCTTCGTGGTCAGCCCGCCGCGGGACCGGCCGATGGCATGGTCGGTTGGCTCGTCGGCCAAGGCCCCTTTTTGCGGGCCCCAGCTGCATGCTGGTGGGCCCGCACGATCGTGGAGTCCACCGAGACCGCCCACTGCAGGTTCTCGGCTGCGTCGGCCTGGGCCATCAGCGCGTTGAACACTCGCTCCCACGTACCGTCGACGGCCCACATCCGCAGCCGGTTGTAGACGCCTCGCCAGTTCCCATACCTCTCCGGAAGGTGGACCCACTGCGCACCGCTCTGGAACTTGAAGGCGATGGCATCGATCACCTCACGGTGATCCCGCCATCGACCACCCCGCTTCGGCGTCCGGTCCGGGAGTAATGGCTCGATGTTCTCGAGGCCGTACTCACATCCGAGGGAGCCCTGTCCCGTCGGCCTGTCATAGGCGTGCATGTTCCGCCGTCACCTCGAAGGTCAGCGGTCCAGTACGGCGCGGGCATGTACGAGCAAGATGTCCCGGACGGGGGGTATCGCACTTGGTTCGACTTGAGCCAGTACCGGCAGGCCGTGGTACCAGCCGGAGGTGTTCAGCGCCTGTGAGAGGAAGGGGACAGCCGTTCTCCTGTCTGCCGAAGCGGAGGGGGTCACGGTCAGCGCGAGGTGCTGGATGGTACGGGTGAACGGATCCGTGCGGGCGGGGTCGGTGCCTGGGAGGGGGCGGGCCGGGATGCGGGTGAAATGGCGGGCGACCGCGCTCGACGCGGCTGCGCGGCGCCGCGGATCCGGGATCCGGCCGGCGACGCTCTCAGCGGCTTCGGCGTCACCGCGGGCCGCATGGAGGACTGCGAGGGCGGCGACGGGGGAGTGGGCGGCGCCGCGGTGTTTCATGTCCAGTTCCAGCCAGTTCAGTTGCCGGCCGGGGTCGTGGCCGTCGCCGAGGCGCAGAAGGGCGTGCACGAGGACCTCTTCGGGCTGCCAGGTCGGCGGGCCGCCTCTCGTCATGCGGTCGAGGGCTTCCGCCTTCACTTCCGAGGTCAGCTCCTGCGAACGACCAAGGCTGTGAGGAGTAGTGGCTGGTAGGAGTTCGGCGAGGCGGACCAGTAGGCCCTGGCTGCGGGGCGAGGTGCGGCCGGCGTGGAGTTGCTCGAGAAGCGGGAGCAGCAGGTCGGTGGACATCTGCGGGTGGCTGGGGCCGAGTTCCGCAGCGACGGCGACGCGGGCCGAGCGGTCCGTCTTTCGCCACTCGGCCCGCCGGCTGCGGTCGGCGGGCGGCCGCTGCTGCTCGATGAGAGCGAGCGCGGCTTCCGCGTCGCCCACGGCTGCCAGCGCCTGCGCCGCGAACGGCCAGTGCGTGTTCGGGGCCGAGCGGAGGGCCGCCCCCAGGGCTGCTTCCCGCGCGTGCTCCCGTGCCTGCGCGCTCTGACCGGTGTCCGCGTAGGCCAGAGCCACCGCGGCGTGGGCCCGTGTCCGGTCAGCGGGGCTCTGCGCCAGTTCGAGCAGCGCCTCGAGGTCTCCGGCGGCTTCGGCCCGGACGAGCGCGCCGGCGAGATCCGGCAACCAGACGGGCGCGTGGCCCGTGGCCGTTCCGGTGGACGGCAGGAAGACCAGCGCCTGCTCGAGGCAGCGCTCGGCTTCGCTGTCGTCGCCCTGGTCCGCGAGCCGGAAGGCTTCGTCGGCCAGCCGCTCACCCTCCGAGGCGTCGTTGTCGTCGGAGGCGTCCGGGAAGGTCCGCTCCGACGGGAGCAGCGCCTCCACCCTCGCCAGCACGTCGTCGAACTCTTCTCCGACCGCCCCGACGTCGTCGTGCGCCCGGGCGAGAGCGGCGAGCGTGTGGCGGAAGTCGAACTCGAGGTGGAAGGCATCGGCCGCAGTCAAAGGGTCGTCGCCCAGGACCGTGGAGGCGATGTGGCGGTGGGCTGTGCCCACCAGGTCGGTCGCCTCCTGCGGTCTGGCCTGCGACAAGAACGACGCGGTGGCCGCGAGGACGGCGACGTTCGCCAGAGTGGGCGCAGCCTCCCAGACCGCGTGAGCGTGCTGCAGAACGCGGTCGTACAGCCGGTTCACTCGTGTGTCGTCCGCCGCTGCGACGGTTGCCCAGAGTTCGAGGGCCACAGCACCGGTGCCGTCGCCTTCCAGGGCTTCGGCGGCCAGGGTCTCGGCCTGCTCCTCCAGTTCGTCAAGAAGCTCCGGACGACGCGAGGGCAGCATCCGCGCGGCTTCCGCGTAGGCCTCGTTCCGCGCGGTGCTCGAGCCGCGGGTGGAGCGCAGCAGGGCCAGACCGTCCCGCTCCTGCTCTGCCGCCAGCAGGGCGAGCGCGGCCTGCCCGGCGGCCGCCTCGGCCTCGTCCGTCGCGTAGTCGCGGCTTCCCGTCGCGGTGAGAGCCGTCCGGGCCCAGTGCGCCGCATCACGGGCGGTATGAGCGGCCTGCTTGTTTCCGATGGCAGCCAGTACGTGGGCCACGCCCGCCAGGTTGTCCGCCTTTGCCGCAGCGGATCCCGACGCCAGCGCCAGATTCCTGGCCCGGCGGACATCGCCCAACCGGGCGATGGTGCGAGAGACCGCGCCGGGAAGAGGGCGTACGCGCGGGACCAGCAGTTCCCGGGAGGCAGAGGCACGCGCCGCGGTGGAGAGGCTCGGCGACGAGCTGGACGGTGCGACGAAGTCCAGGTCCGCGAGGGCGACGTCCGGCCCGGAGCGCTCGGCGAGGCGGAGCTGGCGACGGGGGTCGAGTACGAGGTCTGCGAGTCGCCCGGTGTCTGCGCTTTCGCGGACGAGCCGGGTGTAGCCGGTCAGGAGGTAGTTGGGGGTGTCCTCCGGCCAGCCCTCGGCACGGAAACCGTCCGCCCAGGCGTGGAGTTGCATCGTGCAGGCGGTAAGGGTGGTCCTGCCGAGGGCGGTCACCGCGACCTTCTGCAGCTCGGTGTGGGCGAGAACGAACGTCTGGAGGCCGGCGTCGACTTCGGCCTGCAGCTGTGCGTCCAGGGGCAGGAGGTCGACGCGGGTCGGAGCCATGGAACGGCCGACCACGCTGCGCAGCTTCTCCTCCACCTCCAACGGCGGGATCCCGATGAGATCGGCAAGGTCCTGCCCGCTCAAGGCGCCCTGGGCGGAGGCGAGCAGCCCCAGGAGACGGCGGCCGACGGCCGGGTCCTTCACCAGCGCATTCAACTCCTGCATGGCGGAGTCCCGGATGATCCGGGCCGCAGGCGAGTCGGTCAGCCGACGAACGACGACGCCCGGGCTGCGCAGGGGATGGTCCGAGACCAGATCCAACGGAACGTGCGGGTGGTGCCGACCGGCCACGATGACCCGCATGCCGTGCGGCGGGTGCTTGGGCAGGAGCCCGGCGATTCCGTAGCCTTTCCGGTCGGCATCCGCGTCCTCGTCGAGCCCGTCGACGATCAGTAGCAGGCGTCGGTGCCGCGCCGCCCTGGCACGAGCGGCGGCCTCGTACAGGGGGCCGAGGTCCGGTGCTTCAGGGGCCACGGCCGGCGGTCGCCTCAGTCCGGCGGCGGACGCCAGCTGCTCGCCGACGACCCGGACGAACCCCTCGCGGACGTTGGTGCCGAGTCGGCCGACGATGAAGTAGTGCGCGGCATCCACCCCGGCGGGGAGGCGCTGAGCTGCGAACCAGGCGAGCAGGGCGGTCTTGCCGGCCCATGGCCCGGCCTGCAGCCAGAGATATTGCGGGGCACCGTCGGGTGCGGCGGCGAACGCCTCCAGCTCGGCGAGTTCCTCTTCCCGTCCGACGAAGTCGAGCGGAAAGACGTCTGTGAGGGTCTGCGACGCTCCCCTCAGAAGAGTGCCTCGAGAAGCGGCGTCGACGCGCGGCCCTCTACCTCCTTGCCCGCTTCTGCTGCGGGCCTGCGCGGCGTCGAGCAGGGCCTGCCAAGCCGCGGGCGGCTTCCGGCGGTGGCCGGGAGTGCGCCCCTCTGCCAGCTCCTCCAACCGTGGAATCAGCTTGTCGCGGACGTAGTAGTAGTGGCCGTTCTTCTTGTGCGGCACGCTCTGGTCGTTGAGCCATTCGCTGAAGCTGCTGTTTGACACCTTGTGGCCGCAGCTCCTGGCGTGGGCGACGAGGTCTCGCAGCCTGAGGTCCGTGCCTCCACCCGCGGCCTCGTAGAGCCGTTGCAGGAACTCGGCGAACGGTGTCTCCGGTCCGACGACGCTCTCCGCACCGTCCGCGGACGACTTCTCCGGAAGAATTCTTACCCCTCTCTGAGCTGCACCTGCACGGCCTCTCAGCCCTGTCGAACTTCCCCGGAACCTGGCCGGAAGGCCGATACCTGTGGAACCGCGCCCGGCGGAGCAGCCATCGGGCGACGACCCCAGGGGGATCCATCCCATGTCCGTCCTGCTGACCGTCCTCGAGTCCGTGCTCCAGGAGGCCGCCACCCTCTCCGCCGCCACCGGCCTCGCCTACACCGGCGGCGTCGTCACGGTTGCCGCGTCCTCCGTCCTCCTCCGCGACCCGCAGCGCCGGCGCGACGCCCGGGCGACGCTGCGGATCCTGGTCCGGCGCGGCGAGAAGCGCTGACTGCGGATGAGCCTGGCCCTACGAAGCCGTAGGGCATAGCCTCACCTGTGTTCGCAGCCCCGCGTACGCGGGGATGGCCCTCGTTACGGGCAGAGCCTCTCCTGACTCCCGCGCGTGCGGGGATGATCCGCAGGCCATCTGCGGGTTTAGCGGAGCGACCGACTGCTCCCCGCACCTGCGGGGATGATCCCCCGCACCGTTCTCACCGCGTGAGGACCAACCCGCAGCTGTACGCCCGCGCATGCCCCAGCCCACTCGCCAGCACCCCGACCAGCGTCTCCGGATCAGTGACCGTCAGGGACCCGCGGATCTCCGCCCGCCCGATCCGCACCGGCTTGCCGCGGTGTCCGCTGGAGACGGTCGGCAGCATGCGGATGCCGAGAGCGTCCGCGTCGGCCGTGGCGCCGATCCGGACGACGCCGTCCTCGGCGGTCGGCGGCTCGCCGTCGCCCTGGAGGCGGCGAACGAACCAGCGTTTCACGTGCTCCGGCGTCGTGTGGGCCGACCGCGTGCCGCGCACCTTCTCCGCAGTCGGCCTCCCCGGCCGGCTGCGGGTCGGGTTCACGACCGTACGGAAGCCCACGACCTCCCCCGCCTTGAACGTACGGTCCACGGTGATGACGTCCGGCGCCGTGGTGAACGCGGCCCGCGGTATCCGGGACCAGTCGCCCGGCACCCTGGACTGCACGACGAGCACCAGGGCGGCGGCCTTGAGATCCACCGACCACGTCGACAGGACGCCCATCTGGGACCGGGCGTCCGCGTCCCCGTCCTGGACCCAGCCGCGGAAGCCGCTCATGACGGTGCGGTGCATCTCCTGGGCGTCGACGAGCGATTTGGCGACGAGCGGGTGGCGGGCGTCGAGGGACAGGACCGAGTGGGTGGTCACGAAGCGCGCCGTGGAGGCGCGTGTGCTGTTCGCGGAGTTCACGGGATGAGGTCCCAATCGGTCGCGTTCGGGGCGATGGTGACGCGCGTACGGGTCTCCCAGCGCGTGGCGTGGGTGCGACGGGCCGGGTCGAAGGTGACGGGCTGGTCGTTGACCGGTGCCGCACCCCTGGTGCCGGGTGCCGCCTGGAGCCACGCCCAGGGCCGGCGACCGGAGGTGTCGGAGCCGTCGGGGCCCGGCAGCAGCCGCATTGAGGCGAACACCTCCGACACCGTGCCGGGCTCGATCCCCGCGGCGAGGGTCCCGGAGGGCGGGCAGGACTTCCGGCCGAGCCACAGCAACTGCTTCGGGTGCTCCAAGGCGTGCCCGATCTGCTCGAGCAGACCCTTGTCCTCGTGCTGGAGCCCCACGAGGAACGCGGCGTCCGACAGGTACCAGCGCTCGGTGATCATCGCCCGTCGCGAGAGCTCTCCCGAGACGAGAGTCCCGGACACCGGGTCGGCCGCGATCTTCTTCGGGGCGCCGTACCAGCCGGCCAGTTCGTGGTGGCCGAAGCCGGGGCCGTCGGCCGCCTCCATGCTCTCGGCGACGGCGGCGGCCCGCCGGTGGTCGGTGATGATGTCCCGCGGCCTGATGGGATACCTGCCGGCGCCGACGGTGTGGTAGTCCCGTACGGGAGTTCCCGGGTGGTCGGCGCGGACTCCGTAGACGAGCTCGGCGAGGTCGTCGATCGGGTCGGTCCGGTCCCGGCCGAGGGCCGCCGCGCACAGCCCGACGACGGCGGACTTGGTGGGGCGGGTGTGGGTGTCGCGCTGGGAGAACCGGGACACGACCCCCCAGGACTGCAGCGGGGCGGCCAGCCGGACGAGCAGGACGTGGCTCACGCCGTCAGCTCCTTGGCCGTGGTCACCGGGGTCGCGCCGAGGTCCCCCAGCGTGGTCAGGAGCTTCGCGATCTGCGGGTCGTAGGTCAGAACACGGCCGGAGACGATGTCGGGCCGGCGAGCGCTGACGAAGGCGTGGTGCTCCAGCAGCCGCCTGACCGCTGCGGGGCCGGCCGGCCCGTCGCCGCCGTTCTCGTCCTTGGTCGGGGGTCGCTCGTCGATCGGCGTCTGGAAGGCCGCAGCGTAGTTGTACGGGCGCTCCCCCTCGAAGGCGAGGACCAGCGCGGGCAGTGAGCCGGTGGAGGCGGTCGAGTTCCGCTTGGCCTCGGGGAAGGCGTCGACGAACGCGTTGACGAACTCCTCCTCCGCGGCGACGGAGGCCTCCTCCGCCTCCTCGATGCTCATGCCTGCGGCACGGAGGTTGTTGCGCAGTCGCACGCGATCGAGAACGGCGTGCCGGTAGAAGGTCCCGGTGATCAGCGACTGGTAGCCGGTCATGCCGGCGCCGGCGTCGTCGGCCGCGTCGAGGAAGTCCAGGGCGTTCTTCTTGCGGTCGAGCTTCGCGTCGTCGGCGGCGGCATAGAAGTCGTCGACCTGCTCCGCCTCGTGCACGGTGAAGGCGTGGCTGCTCTGGACGGCGCCGTCGACGTTCGGGGAGTCGGCGATCTCGGCGAGGAAGCGGCCGTAGAGGGCGATGTCGATGGCGTCCCGTGGGGCGAGCGCCGTGAGGACGGCAGCGCGAGTCCCGGAGGGCAGCGGGGGCAGCGGGGGCAGCTTTGAGTCGGCCGCGGCGTCTTCGACGGGCTCGTCTCCCTCACCCGTACCGGTGTCGGCGGGTTTGCGTCCGCCCTTCTTGCTCTTCTTGGCCGCTGCGGCCTGCGCGGCGAGGTACTCCTCCGTCCAGGACCGCAGCTCCTCGGCCTCCTCCTGGATGTGGGCGGCGATCCGCTTGCCCGCGTCGGAGGGGGCGAAGAGGAGCACCTTGGTCAGGTTCGCCACGGTCTTCTTCGACAGCTCGCCGAACTTCAGCCCGGTCGCCTCGATGACCGCACGAGCCGTACGGATGGCCTCCTCCCGGTCCCAGCCGTGCGTCTCCTCCAGCTCCCGGCCCGTGAGGAGCGCCCACTCGCGGGTACGGGTGCCGGTGCTGCGCCCCGCCAGCGAACCGACGCCGGCATTGGCGCGGTCCCGGGCGTGGACCCGTTCGGCCCGGCGCCGCGCCTGGCTCGTGATCATGTGCCGTTCGGCGCCGCCGTAGACGATGGACTTCGGGGAGCCGTTCTCGTCACGGACGGGGAGCACCGCGACCAGGGTCTCCAGCAGGTGCAGGGAGAGGAACTGGCTGCCGGCGGGGGAGTTGCTGGTCACGTGGTGGGGCCCTTCTGGCTCGTGTCGGTGGCGGGAGGCGTCTGCGGCGGGTTCCTTCTCGGCGGCGGCTCGTGGAAGGCCAGCGCCCACTCGTAGGAGACGCGCGCCTTGCGGTCGTGCCAGCGGCTGAGGTCGTCGGCGAGGTGGGCCCAGGACGGCGGCTGCCGGTCGCAGGCGCGTAGCCGGGCCACCGCGTGCTGCAAGTGCCGCCACGGGATGCGGCGGCTGGAGACGATGCGGTCGACGAGACGGGCCGCGCCCGGATCGTCGGGCCCCCGCTTGACACCACCGCCGATGCGGCGGGCGGCCTCCCCGAGACTCCCGTAACCGGGAGTGGGCTTGGAGCGGCCCTGGTGGTAGACCGCGAACAGGAAGGCGACCTGCTCGTAGACCTCCCGCTGCTCCGCGTCGTCGGTCGGGCTGTACCAGATGGCCCGGTAGTGGGGCTCCTTGCGGACGCGGGGCCGGCGGAGCTCGGCGAGACTGCCGTTGTCGTGATTGCGGACCAGAGAGATGAGCCACGAGGTGAGGGCGAGGGCGCTCTCGCTGGCCGGTCGGTCGGAGGCGGGCTCGGAGCTCTTGGTCTGGGTGGTCATGCCCTCTCCCTACGGAGTTCCTGGAATTCGGCCGGGGCCTTGGGCGACGCCAACTCGTCGTCGAACCGCCGCAACGCGGCGGCCCGTGCCTTCACCCCCTGCGAGTTCCGCGGCAGCGAGTCGAGCGACTCCGTGAGGAACCTTCGAGCATCGGCGGACACCCCGGCCGCGAAGTCGAGCAGGCTCTCCTGCACGGGCTCGCCGACGGTGGTGTCGTCCATCAGCAGGTCGAACGGTTCCCGCGTCGCCGCCCAGTGCCGGCCGCGTGCGTCGAAGCGGGCGATCTGGCCCGCCTTGTCGGCCGGCTTGGGGTTCGGATAGGCGACGGTCCAGGCCGCGTACGCCGCCTTGTACAGGGCCGAGGCCACGAACTCGGCGAGCTCGGACCCGCGGAAGGAGGCGTGGTAGAGCCTGGCCTCCAGACCCGGTGCGAAGGGGAACGTGCCGTCGACCCAGGTGATGGCCGTGGTCTGCTTCGCGACCAGCCCGACGGTCCACAGTTCGATGCGGCGCGCGGGCTGCTGACCGGGCTCCGGCGCCACGTCCTGCGGCGGGAAGAGAGCGAGGCGACGGTAGAGCGTGGATCCGTCGTTCCCGGCCTCGGAGGACCGGGCCTCGTCCACGGCGGCGTAGAGGGCATGGGCCTCACGCCAGACGGCCCGGGTCGCCGACGCCCACAACGGCTTCGCGCTGCCGTCGGCCTTCTTCGCGTACACGGCGTCCTGCATGTGCTCGCTGCGCAGGTCGAGCAATTCCCCCGCCCCGAGCAGGACCCGGTCCACGGCGTCCCCGTGCCGTGTCGGGCGGAGCAGTACGGAGCGGCCCAGACAGCTGTGCAGGTCGGCCGGGCCGCTGACGGGGCGGGCGTCAGGCTTGTGGGTGAAGCCCCGGCGCTCCTTCCCCGTCGTCCAGGAGAGGTTCAGCTCCCCGGGCGGCCCTGTGACGGGGGCGAGGTTGAGGCGCAAGGTCTCACCGAGCGTGGTGCCGAGCGCGACCACGCGGATCCGGGCGCCGAGGCGGGTGGCGGCGAGGTTCGTGATGGTGGCGCCGAGCGTCGCCTTCCCGGATATCCGGGCCCGTCCGGCCGGCCCGTACACGTGCTGCGTCAGCATCGCCCGGAAGGCCTCGGCCACGGGCAACGGACTGGAGTGGTCGAGGTGGTGGTGGTCGAAGAACTGGTTGTAGTCACCGACCCGCTCGATCACCAGCTGCGCGGGACCGGCACCGTGCTCGTCGAGGAACGGGGCGAGGAGGGCGTTCTGCCCGAGAGGGTGAGTGGGGTGGAACAGATCCCAGATCTCGTCGTCGGGACGCTGGGTGAGCCACCGGGCGGCAGGGCGGAGGGCGTGTTCCTCGTCCACCCAGGCCGGCCAGGCCGCGGCAGAGGCCGGGTAGACGCCCGCGGCGTAGCAGATGGCGAGCAGGAACTCGATGACCGCGACCTTCTCCCCGGGCGTCTGTCCTTCGACGGTCCGCAGCTCGTCGGCGTCGTGCAGGATCTCGACGAGGTTCCGCGCGACGAGCCGGCCGTCGAGCGTCAGAACCCGGACGCACGCCTCCTCCCGGGGGTCCCATCGGGGGCGTGTCGCCCCGGCGAGTGGTCCGCGTACGTCAGCCAAGGTGCATCGACCGCCTCTTTGCCCTTAACGGTTGTGTGCTGTGACGGGCATGACGCTAGCAAGCGGGAGGTGACCGCGTGAGGGATTCGATGACATCAACTCGTCGTTCACGAAACTGAGTTACGAGGTTCCGCTCGCCGTCCCTGCCTCCTTCGCCGTACTGCAGGTCCGGCTCCTTCTGGGGCTGCCTCTCGGCTCCCGTACAGAGGCTGAACAGATCACGACGACAGACCGGAAGGCCGCCGCGACGGCGGCACGATCCGCAGCACCTCCCACAGCGGTCGCCTCCCCGCCGCCCACTATTCGGTGCCGTCCTGGCCGTGATCGGCGTCCGGCAACGGCCCTCGAGCGACGTGGAACAGCCTCCCGGCCCATGACGGCCCGGCCGGCCGTTGCTGAACACGGCGAGGCGGAAGACGGAGAAGGAGCGGCTGTCGACGCACCCAGCTGGAGAAGGCGTCACGGGTGGTGCTCGCGCGGGCGGCGAAGGTGCTGCTTCGGGAGCTGGAGCTGGTCGAGGAGCACGGTGCGATGTGGACGTGGCCGCGCTGTGGTCGGTGGTGGAGGAGGTCACCCCGCGCGCCGCCGTGATGACCGCGGCGGCCACGGTGGTCTCGCTGGTGCCCGAGGACGAGAACTCGGCCGAGGTCGCCATGCGGGCCGTGCTCGCGAACCAGTACGCCACGGTGCGCCCGTTCCTGTCGCTGCTGGGCGAGTCGAAGGCGCTGGACGCGGCGAGCGCAGGGACGGGGCCTGGCCGGGGTCCGGGGTCTTCCGGCGCCGGCGCGGCGGAAGCTGAGGCCGCCGCAGCAGACGACGGCCTGCCGGCGCGGGAGCGCGTCCGCATCCGCCAGCCCGGAGAGCCGCTCACCGCCGAGGAGACGACCTACGCGAGCGACTCAGGCCAAGCCCCACCCGAACGCCGAGCTGCGATAGACCCGCCCATGACCTGCAGCGATCCCATGATCACCGGCTTAGCGTCAACCGCTGTACCGAAGCTCCCCGAGGCCGGAGTTGCATACCGCCCCTGGTGCTCACACGGGTCCTACGCCCACCAGCGAGCCATCGTGGCAGCCTGTCCTTCGCTCTCCCTCAAGGCCGGTGACCGGTTGTCGACCACCTGCTCCCGAACGACCGGGCCGCCCTCGCCCTTATGGGCCCCTGAGCTGCGGTTTCAGGAAACCGCGCACAGATATCAAACGGCGAAATCGTGCAGCGGGTTGCAGGCCCCACCTCGTCTTATCCACGTGGATTAAGCGGGTGGATTCGAAACACCTTCCCGCAGATGTTCCAGCGTTCACGACGTGGAGAGCATCACGCGGTTCGATAGTGTATTCTTCCGAACTGTTATCTCTTCGGTGCCCGGGTGGCATCCAGCTGGCTCCATCCGGCGAGAGGAGGTGACACAAGGTGGACAGCACCGCGCCTGAGCCTCGTAAGGGGGGCAAGGAGCCGGTGTGGACTCAGCAGCTTCGCCGGGCCGCAGACGCGGCCCGTCTCGTAGCAGCCGTCCTCCAAGCGCTGTACTACAGCCTGAGGATCTGGTGACCTGCGAGTGAAAGCAGATGAGCCCCCCTCGGCCAAGGGAGGCTCATCGTGAGTCCTACACCGCTTGGGAGCCCCGCACTTGCTGACAGGCGAGCCGCGGGGCTTCCTCATGTGGACTGTGAGACGACGACATCTAGTCGTCTGTGCGCCAGACTACCACGTCTCACTAATTTACCCATCCGGGGAAGCTTGGTAAATCTACAGCTTCCTAAGCGATCCATATTTGCTGGGACGCCATAGTTAGTCCGGAGCTAAAATTAGCGAACGGCCATGTTGCAAAAACGTGAGAGTCGCTGGATCTTGCATCTTGCAAAAACGCTCGTCCTGCGCAACCTCGAAGCTGGCTAAATACGTCAGGAACGGGATCGCTGCGTCTCCAGAAGATGCACATCACAGTCCGACCCAGTTCGCCGGCAACCGTCAGAGGCCCCGTCGACAGCGTTGACGCACGTCGGACCGTGACTGATGAACCGTCCTCCTTGACCCGCTCAACCGTCGGACAGCCCAGGGGCCAGCATCGACAGATGTATGACGCCCGCCGAAGGGCGTCATGCGGACGTCAGACAACGCGTTGCCAACGCCCGCTCTTGACTGGTGAACTGTCGTTGCCCCCCTCCAACGTGCGTCTGACGCCCCTCGACGGGCGTCAGACGGGCGTCAGACAACGCACCGGAAACGGTCGGACGGCGAAGGCCAAGGTGGTCCATGACCGAGCCTCGCAGTCAACTTCACCGTCCAGGTCGACGAGTCGCCAATCGTTGACCAGCGTCGTCGGGGGTCGTCAGCCACGGTGAGAGGGCCAGAAGGAGAGACCGGGTGAAGACCCCAGGCGATCGCACACGTAGACCTCCTGCGACTCCCCTTTCGCGAGGGGCTGGGGGTGGTTCCTCCACTACAGATTCAAGGCCTCCCGCACGCCTGAAGCCCCATCAGATCTGTTGCCGCCATGCTCCCTAGTCTCACCTGAATGGTGGACTGAAGGGCGGAGGGAGAATGACAGGTCACAGCCGCTACAGCCATAGCTCAACAGCAGCGTCACTGGTGCCCGACGGACGTCCGAATTAAGCGTGGACTCCTGCTTCCATACCCCCAACCCGAGTCGACTGACCACGTTTGATCAGCTCTGCTGGCGAGGCATCAGTCAGCCGCCGGCCATCCCCGCTCACTGGCCACAGGCTCTGGTGGAGAAGGTCAGGCCAGATTGAGGCCACCTCCCAGGCCGCGCCGGGCTCAAGAGGCGGAGGTAGAGGGGGCGTGACGGAGGACTGGAGACTACGTCCTGTAACGCCAGTCTGGTCGCCGGCCGACGGCGTCCTCGAGCCACGCCGTGCTCGGCGCTCCTCGATCTCCCGCATCATGCGCTCCCGCTCCTCCCGCACGGCCGGAACGGTCGCCTGCTTGTACCGGCCGACCAGCTCATCGAGGTGCGCGGAGATGCCGTCCAACGCCTCCTCCGGCCGCAGCGTCGGCCGCTCCCCCGCGAGGGACTCCGCCCACGTGGAGATATCGACGGTGTACTCCAAGGGCTCCACCGTGCCGTACGGGCCCTCGGCCCGGACCGTGAACACGTAGACGCTGGGCAGTTCGGTCCCCCACCGGTCGTGCTCGTCGAACAGGTAGGTCAGGTCGCCGCCCCGGCGGCAGCATCGGGATCGGACGAGTCAGTACCCGCTGGAGGATCTCGGCGGACTCCTCGCCCCAGGTCGTCTCGAGTGGCCGGTCCGCGCTGATCCGTACGTTGCGTGCGACCGTGGTGCCGATGTTCTGGATGACGAGAACCATCAGCGGGTGCCCGGGCATGGTGGGCTCGATGTCCACGATGACGTATGGCTCGTTCTGCTCGCGGTGGACGCGCTCCGCCAGCTCCAGCTGCTTCTTCACAGAACTGCGGGCGATGTTCGCTTGCCACGCGCTGATGAGGGCAGCGATGACGGCAACGACTGCGGTTCCGAGACCGATCCAGTCTCCGGCATCCAGCGCCTCGAGGTGATCCATGCGGGCACGCTATCGGCCGGTACCGACACCGGGGCGAGCATCCCGGCGATGGCCGGTACGGACCGGTCACGATCAGATCGCGGTCCTGCAGAACTCCCGCACGCCGCGCAGCGTCGTCCCCAGCTTCTGCTGGGTCGCCCGGCTGTCGAGGCGTACGTCCAGGGCGCCGGGCAGGGGGCTGTCGGCCCGCAGTCCGGCGGGCAGGCGTGAGGCGTCGAGGCCGTCCCGGCCGGCGATGAGCGTGCCCAGCTCGAAGCGGCTCACCGCGTCGGCTCCTGCGAGGTGGTGGATGCCGGCCGTCTCCAGCGACGCCAGCTCCAGCAGGGCGGCGGCCAGGTCGCCCACGTACACGGGGCAGCGGACGTCGTCGGTGAACAGGGCGCCGGCGCGGGTACCGGCGGCCAGCTGGTACACGGTCTGCTCGTGAGCGGACCGCCCGTGGCCGATGATCAGCGACGTGCGGGCGACGACGGCCTCCGGGTGCACGGCCAGGATCCCGGTCTCGGCCGCCGCCTTCGCTGCGCCGTACGGGGTGACGGGGTCCGGGAGGCAGGGCTCGTCGTAGTGCACTCGCGAGCCGGAGAACACGGCGTCGCTGGACACGTGGATCAGGCGGATCCCGTGCTGCGCGGCGGCCATTGCGAGCCGGATGGGGCCCTTGGCCGTAATTGCCCAGTCGGCGGCGCCGCTCGAGACGTTGATGATGACGCGTGGCCGGACCTCGGCCAGGACGGCGTCGACGAGCTCCGGGTCCCGTAGATCCAGGTGGTGCCAGGCCGCTGTGGAGGTGTCGCCCGGTTTCGTTGCGTACGTCGCGGCTGTGGGGTGGCCGGCTTCTGTCGCCTGCCGGACGAGTTCGGTGCCGAGGAAGCCGCTGCCGCCGATGATCAGAGTGGTCATGGTGCGACACGGTAGACCGCCCGGAGCCGGTGGCGATGGACCCTCGGCGGTCCCCAGAACGCTGCCGGCCCGTGGTGGCCACCTCGAAGTGCAGGTGACCGCCACGGGCCGACAGCGTTCGGTCCGGACGGGCGGTCTCAATCCGTCTACGCCGCAGGTGTCCAGACGTAGATGTTCGGCTCCCGCTCGTCGTTGCGGGTGCCATCGGTTCGGTCGGCCTCGACGAAGCCGTGCCTCTCGTAGAGGCGCTGGGCCGCACGGTTCACCTGGAACGTCCACAGCGTCAGTCCGCCCGGCTGCCGCTGCTTGGCCAGGTCCATGAAGCGGTCGCCCAGCCCGCGGCCGCGCCACGCCGGGTCCAGGAGAGTTGATCTTGAAGCCCTGAGCGTCCGGCCCGTCACCCGTTCGGCTCAGCGTCGTTGGTGGTGATGTTGACCATCGTCTTGGGGCCCGGGGTGGGTTGTGACCTCGATCGAGCGGACCGCGTATCCGCGGTTCAAGCGGCTGATCACCGCGCATGAGCTGCATCTGTTCTTCTCGCCGACCCGCGATGAGCTGGAGTGGGCGGCGGGGGCGGACAGGGATGAGCATCTGCTGACCCTGCTGCTGAAGTCGTATCAGCGCATGGGGTGCTTTCCGACGCTGGAGGACGTGCCGGAGCAGGTTGTGGAGTTCGTCCGCCGTGCGGTGGAGCTGCCGGAGGGCACGCTGCCGGTGTACCGGGCGGAGCGGACTGCCAAGCATCACCGGGGCCTGGTCTGCGGATCGGTCGGACGAGGTGAGAACGCTTCAAGAAACCCGAAGTTACGTCACAAGGTCACAGAGCACCCGAAGGAGGAAGAACCTCCTGGCCACGAGGCCAGAGACTCGGTGAGGCTCAGAGGAACTCACGGGATGTCGCACACTCGGGGCGGCGGGCTTCTGCCTCAGAACTTGAGCAGCAGCGCGAACCCGAGCCGAGCCACCCCGGACTTCTTCCGTAACCGGTCCATGTCGTCTTCCAGCGGCGTCCACACCTCGATCAGGTCCTCCCGTTCCCGGTCCTGCCGCGCCCCCGTACTCCTCACCCCGCGCCCATCAGACCGGCAAGTACGGGCTCGGCCTGTCGTACCAGCTGATGCGGAGCGCGTCGCGGGCGCGGGTCGCGGCGACGAAGAGGAGGGAGCGGGCCCTGAGTTCCTCGCGGGCGTAGCGGCGGGGGTCGGTGGTGCGGTAGCGCTCCAGGATGTCCGTGCGGGGGATGACGCCGTCGCGGGCGCCGACGATGGCGAGCTTCTGGTACTCGAGGCCCTTGAAGCGGTGCATCGTGCCGACGTGCACCTCGCCGTCTCCCTTGGGACCGTCCTTGGTGAGCTCGGCGACGGTGATGCCCGCCTTGGTGGCCAGGTGGAACATCACCTGGCTGACCATGTCCCGTTCCGCGACACACACGGCGATACTGCCGCGCGGATCGCGGCGCGGGCCGGCGCCGCCGTTGCCGGTGGTGATCTCCTCGCGCCAGGCGGTCAGGGCGGTGGCGAGCCGGTCGAGTTCGTCCTCCCAGGAGTCGCAGCGGACCAGGTCGGGCGCGGGTCCGCGCAGGACCGAGCGGTAGCCGTCGAGGGTGTCGGTGCTGTCGTCGAGGTCGTCGTAGGCGAGGTCCTTGCCGGTGAGGTCCACCACCCGCAGGGCCCGGGAGAGGATCTCCCTGGTGGTGCGGTAGCTGAGGGTGAGCCGGGAGGAGCGGCCCCGGATGTTGATGCCGACGGTGGAGAGGGTGACCTGCTGGTCGTAGATGCGCTGGTGGGTGTCGCCGGCGATGAACAGGTCGTCGGGGCCGGAGGCGACCATGGCGCGCAGCATCTTCCAGTGGGCGGCGCGCAGGTCCTGGGCCTCGTCGACGACGATGTGCCGGTAGCGGTGGTGAAGGAAGCGCATGCCGGAGCCGTCGTCGCGGTGGATGAGGTCCTTGCCGCCGACGGCTTCCTTGTGTTCCTGCCGGGCCCTGATCTTCGCGTCGCGTTCCGTCTCGAGGCGGGCGGCGCGCTCGGCGGCCTGACCCCAGGTCTCCAGGCCCTCCTTGTCCAGGCGGGCCGTGAACTGCTCCAGGATCTTCCAGATCTGCGCGCGTTCGGGGCGGGTGACGGAACGGCCGCGGCCGGCGCGACGGGCGTCGAAGTACGCCTTGCGGGTGCCGATGGACTGGCCGAGGACCACCTGGTCCCACTCCTCGTAGAGGAACTCGGCGTCCCAGCGGCGCTCGTCGAGCTCCAGCAGGAGCTGGCGCAGCACGGTGAGTGCGGTGCTGTCGTACACGCGCTGCCTGGCGGTGCCCTTGACGGAGTTCTCGCTGAGGACTCGCGCGGCGAGCTGGTCGATGTGGGCGATCTCCACGCGGGCGAGCAGCTCGGGTTCCATCAGCGAGGCGAGGCGGGCGCGCAGGTCGGTGGTGAGGTTCTTGGTGAACGTCGTCAGCAGGATGGGCTTGCTGTGTCCGGGCGGCAGCTGCTGCGCCAGGTGCTTGACCCGGTGCAGGGCGACGATCGTCTTGCCGGTGCCGGGGCCGCCCGAGACGCGGGCCGGACCGTTGTAGGCGCGGTGGACGAGCTTGGCCTGGGTGGGGTGCAGGAAGACCTTCCAGGCGCGGAAGTCGCCCTCCTCCAGGGCGGCCTGGATGTCGGCGTCGATGGTGGTGACGGTGGTGCGGGCGAGCGCGGCGCCGAGGTCCTGCGCGTAGTCCTGGCCGAGGTCGACCTTGACCGGGGCGGTGATCTCCTTGCGGACCTCGTCCAGGGGCATGCCGGCGGCGAGCCCGTACAGGATGTCCTTGGACAGCAGGGGCGCGCCCTCGACCAGCTGGTCGAGTTCGTCGCTGCCGGTTACGGCGAGCGCGAGGTCGATGAGCTGGTCGGCGACGCCGAGGTCCCGCAGGTCCTCCGCGGTGACGCCGGTGAGCAGGGGCGCGGCGGCGGGCGGGGCGGCCTCGGGTGCGGGCTGCGGGGCGGGCTCGGGCTCGGGTTCGGTGGGAGTGAGGGTGACGCCCGCGCGCCGCAGCACGCTCTCGCCCACCACCGAGAGGTCCACGAACTCGATCTCGCCGGTGATCCGGTTGATCGCGACCGAGAGTTCCTCGTAGACGTGCTTGCGGTGGCGCACTGCGATGACGAGCCAGTTCTCCTGGCCCTTGTCGTCGACGCCGGCCCTGGCCAGCAGGGCGCGGTACGACTGGTCGATCTTGGCGCGGAAGACGCGGCCGTCGCCCTTGAGGGGCTTGAGGTCCAGGCCTGGGTGGTCCGGGTCCTCGCGGAAGCGGTGGCAGAAGTCGTAGAACCTGCCCTTGACCGAGCGGTCGAGCTTGTACAGCTCCTGTTCGGCCTTCTGGTACAGGCTGAGCCGGGCGGTCATGGGATCAGTGTTGCCTTCCGTCGTCGGGGAGTCGCAGGAGTGGTAGAGGCCGTGGGAGTCGCTGAGGTCGTAGGAGTGGCGGAGGTCGTCACGGCCGGGGGAGTCGTTCGTGCCGGTGCTCACGAGGCATCGGGGAGCCTCTCGGTGAGTGAGTCGAGGTCGTCGAGCCAGTCGGCCGCTGTACGGGCCGTCCATCCCGCGTCGGCGTAGGCCTTGTCGCGGCGGAGGGCTTCCTCGTCGTCGTCACCGTGCGGTACGGCGACGACGGCCACCCGTACGCCGGAGTCCTTCCAGGCGAAGTCGGCCGGCCAGCCGCGTTCGCCGAGTTCGAAGCCGAAGACGGGGGCCTGCTTGCCGTGTTCGGCGAGCGCGCGGGCGAGCCGGGTGAGTGCCGAGTCCGGCTCGTCCTCCTCGAGGAGGGGCAGGATCTCCTCGTCCCAGGCGGCATCGCGCAGCAGCCGGGCGACGGCCCGCTCGGCCGCCGAACCACCGGCCTCCGCCTCGGCGACCGCGCTCGTGCCGGTGGGGGGCACCTCCCGCGCCACCGCCTCCTCGGCCGGCGGTGTCTCCCGCGGCCGGTGCACGGCGATGAGGGAGTCGAGTTCGCCGATGCCGCCGGTGACGGCCAGTACGTCGACCGGGAAGGCGGCCGCGCGGCTGCCGGCCAGTTGGACGCCGTCCCCGCCGGCGAACGCGAGGAACTGCAGCAGGTTCGACCAGTAGAGCCAGGCCCGCCAGCGCAGCTTGTGCGCGTCGGTTCCCAGGGCCTCGTCGCGGTCGTCCAGCACGGCCAGCGCGCTCCACCGCACCGCGTGCGGTTCCTCGCCGTCGCTCATGTCGACGGTGAAGAGGAGCGGGAGTCCGTACGCGTCGCTCGCCCGGAGCACCAGAACGGGCCCGTCGCCCGGGACCGGTTCCCCGGACGGCTCGAGGCCCGCGCCGTATGCGTCGAGCGCCGACCGCAGTGCCTGCCGCGCCTGGGCACGGTCCGCCTGCATGGCCAGGGGTGCGGGCTCGGCCATGAGGCCGGCCACCAGGGCCCTGGCGCGGCGTCCCCACCGCTCCTTGGCCGGGTCGCGCAAGTAGGCGAGGAGCGCCTCGACGGGGTTGGCGAACACGGCCTGTGCGAAGTCGGCGCGTGCGCCGCCCATCTCCTCGTACCAGTCCTTGGCCGCGTCCTGCGCGCTGCGCGGGTACGGCGGCCAGACCGGCTCGGCCCTTGCCGCCTCGCCCTTCTCGAACAGTTCCAGGTCGTCCCAGGTGAGCTGGAAGACGACGTGGTTCCTGTCCCGCAGCCGGTTGCGCTTCTCGCAGTCCGCGGCGATGCGGTTGTGTGCGCGGGTGGCGTGGTAGCGGTGGCCGTCGAGGTAGACGGTGACGTACTCCTTGGGGCCGTCCGTGGACTCGAAGGTGAAGTCGGTCCGGGTGTACTCCATGTCCCGCTGCGCGGTGAGCCGCCAGTTGGTGCCCTGGCCGAAGCGCAGGTAGCCGCTGGCCGTGCTGCTCTCCTCCAGGACGGCGTCCCGCTCCTGGCCGGTCCAGGTGCGCAGGGCGGCCAGGAACCGGGCCTCCAGGTCGGACTCGACCTGCTTGTCCAGGCCGATCAGGTCCGTGCTGGGCAGCTGGGCGACCTTCCACAGGTCGACGGGCCGCCCGTCCTCGTCGAGCACCGGTCCGCCGTCCTGGTCGACCGGGCCCAGCAGGTCGTTGATGATGCCCAGGGCCTCGAGGCGGGAGACGGTGTCCTGGTGCCGCTCCTCGGTGTAGCGGTGCAGACAGCGGTGGCAGGCGAGCCGTCCCTCGTCGCGGCACGGGCACGTCAGCAGCGCCCGCCGAGCGTCGGAGAGCGCCGCCCGGAAGTGCGCCGGGTCGGTGAGCCGGTGCAGGTAGCCGGTGCCGCCCGGCAGACGGTCGAAGAGCACCAGGAAGTGCCGTGTCTCGCCGGTGCCGTGGTCGGGCATGCGCGCCAGGGTCGAGTCCAGGTGCTGCGGGTCACCGCCGAAGTGCTGGTCGACGCCAAGCCGCAGGGCCGCCCGGAAGGAGTGGATCTTCTCGTCGACCAGGACGGTGGCGGCGGGCAGCAGCACCCGCAGCGCCTCGGTACGCAGCTGGTGCGCCAGCAGCACCGGCTCCTGCGCCACGTCCTGCGGGTTCTTCCCCCGGCGCAGCGGGCACCACGGCTGGTGGTGCTTCAGCTTCGGGTTGCGCGCCGCCGCGGAGTCCAGGGCGTCGGTGTCGTGGTCGAAGACGGGCCGCCCGTCGGCGGTCGCCGCGCCGCAGCCCGTGCACACGTGGAACGGCGCCATCCGCACGCTGTGCCCGGCGAAGTCGTCCTCGGCCTTCGCGTCGAACCGCATCGGGCCGACGTTCACCCGCCGGACGACGGCCGTGCGGCAGAAGTCGACGCCGAACGTCTCGGTCTCGTGCCGCCAGGAGGTCTTCGGTTCGATGTCCTCCTTCGCGATGTCGACCGCGTCGATCACCGTGTAGTACCGCTGCTCCCGGTCGTCCTTGTCATCGCTGATCCGGGCGTCCTCGCGTTTGTCCCGGGAGGTGACGACGGCGGGCTCGACGACCTTGTGCAGGCAGGAGCCGTCGTCCGCGATCCGGGCGCTGCCACAGCGCGGGCACGGCGAGCGGTCGGCCTCGGCGTCTTCCGTGCGCACGTGTCCGCACTCCTGGCAGAACCGCCACAGCCGCCAGTCGGGATCGGTGGCGGTCCCGATCTCCAGGCCGGTGACCTGGTGCTTGTAGCCGTTGACGTAGAACGTGTTGCCCGGCGCGAACTCGGACAGCGCGTAGCGGCGGGGCCGCTCGTACGCGCGCGGCTTGGACTTGTAGGTCTCCCGGCCGGTCTTCTCGTCGACGCCCTCCGGCCAGTAGAGCGTGGCGTTCAGTGTGGTCACGGCGTCGATGAGCGCGTAGTTCGGCAGCAGGCCGAGGTCGCACAGGGCCTGCTGGGCGGTGGTGAGCCCGAGGGAGAGTAGCCGTTTGCCGACCGACCGGTGCTCGGCGTCCAGCTCGGCCTTCTGCCGGGCCTGCTCGTCGTCGCTGTCGTGCAGTTCCTCGCGCGCCTCACCGATCAGCTTCAGCCGGCGGCGCAGCACCTCCTCGCCGCGCCGCCACTGGCGTTCGGCCTCCTCCGCCGCACTGCGCAGCCCGCGGGTGGCGTACGCGCGCAGTTCGGTCCGGGCCCGGTCGCTCACCCCTGCGGGGAACAGGTCCAGGAACCCGTCGACCAGCTGATCGGCGTGGGCGAGGGCTGCCTCGACCAGGTCGGTGAGGTAGCCGGAGGGGCCGAACAGCTCGGGGACCCTGGCCGGTATCGCGGCCAGGGGCTTGCCGTCGGGGCGCGGCAGGCGCCCGCGCGCGGCCAGGTCCAGCAGATGGGCCAGGTACTGGCGGCGCAGGATCTCGATCGCCGACAGATGGCTGCCCGGCGGCACGATCCGCCCGGCGATCATCTCGCGCGGCTGGTCCAGGAAGTACAGGTCGCGACGGCTGCGGTCGGGGATCGTCAGCAGGAACGCGTTGCCGGTGCGCCGACCGGCCCGCCCCACCTGCTGGGCGTAGTTGGCGGGCCTGCGCGGCAGCGCGGCCAGCACGACGGCGGACAGGTCGCCGATGTCGATACCCATCTCCAGGGTGGGCGTGCACGACAGCACGTTGGGGTCCTTGAACCCGGTGCCGTGCTTGAACGCCGCCTCGACCCGCTCCCGCTCCGGCCGGGTGAGCATCCCGGTGTGCTCGGCGGTGACGACCTGGTAAGTGCCCGCCTTGCGGTACAGCCGCCGGTAGTAGTCGTCCTGGTAGTTGCGGTCCCGGTGGTGCACGCCCAGCTCCCCCGGGCGGTCCCCGGCGACCAGCCGGCCCCTGCGGCAGCGGTACGAAAGGCACGGCTGCCCGTGCCACTGGTCCAACAGTTCCGGGTGGACGGTCTGCTCCCAGAAGCAGACCGGGCAGCGCACGAACGCCTGGTTGACGACGTCGTCGGCGAGCAGCCGCACGTCGACCGCGCCCGGCTGCAGCCCGTACACCCGCAGGCTGCCGTCGGCCGGGGTGCGCACCGACAGCAGGCCCGCCGTGACCAGCTCGGGCAGCAGCCTGTTCCAGAAGCCGGCCGTCTGCTCGCGGGGCAGGTCGAGGCAGCGCTGCGCCCAGCGTTCGTACCAGGACAGCCGTCCGGTCGCGAAGTCGAACTCGCTGTTCGTCTTGGGCTGGTCCAGGAGGAACACCGGGGCCGCGACGCCTCGGGGGAAGGCGCGCATGCCCACCGGCCGCTTGCCCCAGATGAAGTAGCGGCTGGTCCCGGCCTCCCTCAGATAGCCGTCCAGCCACTTGTGGCCGATCGCGCCCCTGGTGCGCAGCCGCTCCAGGAGGATCCGCAGGAACGCGAGGTAGCGGGCGTCGTCCTGCTCGACGGGCGGCAGCCCGCCGTGCCGTCCCTCCTCCGCCAGATGCGCGCCCTTCACGAGCGCGACCGCCGCGGCGACGTCCGCGATACGCACCTGGGCCGCCGCCGTCCGGGTCAGCTCCAGGGTGCGGCCGTTGCGGGAGCGGAACCCGAACTCCATCAGCGCCTCGAACGCGAAGCGCTCACCGATCAGGTTCCACGTCCTGCGGTCACCGCCGCGTCCCTGGCCGGACAGCAGCCGCTGGACGCCCCGGATGTCGTGCAGGTCGGTGGGGACGACCGCGGCGAGCGTCCTGCGGTCGGTGGTGGCCGCGACGACGTCCGCGATGAGGTCGTTGAGCGCGGTCGGACGCTCCTCCGACAGGTGCTTCTTGAACAGGGCGCGCAGGGAGAAGGTGTACGAGCGGGAGGCGACGAACCCGGCCCGGTGCGCGGCGTCCTGCACCGAGTCGTTGAACATCAGCGTCTTGTCCTCGCCCTGCTCCTCGTCCAGCTCACCTCCCGTGAACAGCTGGGTCACCGAGGCCGCGGCGAGCGCCGCCGCACCCGTACCGAGGAAGCGGATCGCGTTGCGCGAGCCGCATGCCGGGCACCAGTCCTCCTCGGCCGCCGTGTTCGCCGTCTCGCCCAGGTTGACCAGCACGAAGGCCGAGTCACCGGTGGCCGGGCGCGGCTGTCCGTCTCCGGGCGCGTAGTCCCTGACGGGATCGGGCAGCCGCAGCGTCCGGTTCGGCCCGTCCAGGACGCGCAGCTGCCCGCCCCGGCCGGCGGAGAGCGCGGAGACCGCTCGCCCGCCGTCCGCCCCGCGACCGGCCGACGCCATCGGAGCGGCACCGGAGCCCTCGCGGGCCTCGGCGTCCGTCGCCGCGATCAGATTGCGCACCCGCATCTTGTCCTGGCTGACCGAGGCCCGCCGGATCTTGTGCGAGTCGACCTGGACGTGGGTGTCGTCCGTCTCCGGGGAGAACACCGCCCAGCCCGAACGACCGCAGTCACGGCAGTAGACGGCGGGCAGGAACAGGTTCGCGGTCTGGCCGGCCGTCGCCGTGGTGACCGGCGCCGTCCGGGCGTGCTGCTCGCTCTGCCGGTCCGCCGTGCCGGCCGCGTCCCACTGGAACTCCGCCTTCGGCCACGGCAGCACCCCGCGTACGAGGCGGGAGACCGAGCGGGCCCACTGGTGCACCTCGATCTGCACCAGGGGCCGCGGCCGCTCTGGTGTGGACTCCGGGTCGCGGGCGACGGCCAGCAGTGCGACGAACCGGGCGAGGGCGGAAGCGGCGACCTCCGGCCGCTCGGTGATCGTCTTGCCCCACGACCGCGCACCCCTGCGCCACATCAGGTCGAGCACTTCACCGGTGGTGCGGACCTCGCCGTCCAGCGCCTGCATGACCGCGGAGGTCAGTGTCTGCCGCTTCAGGTTCCGGCCCAGCAGGAACGGGTCCGGGTCGCGCGTGCCGGTCACCGTCTCGACGAGATCGGCGAACTCCGCCTTCCGGAGGGACGGGTCGGGCAGCAGCGCCAGCTCGTCGGGGGAGGGGTCCGGCAGCGCCGGGTCGAAGTCGTCCGGCGGGATGAACTCGTCGACGCTCTGCCGGTCCTCACCGATGATCGCGCCTTCGGTGAACACGGTTCCGAAGACTTGGGTCGCGACGTCGAGGAGCTGACGCACCCCGTCCCCGTCCGTGCCGGACGCGAGCGTCGCGGACGTGGCGACCGGGCAGATCCGCCCCAGCGGGTTCCCCGGCTCCGACGCCCCGACGGCGGCGGCCAGGCGCCGCAGCAGCATCGCCACGTCGGTGCCCTGGGCGCCGTCGTAGGTGTGGAACTCGTCCACGACGACGTACCGGATGTCCGCGCCGTTCCACAGCGCGGCGTCCTGGGAGCGCTGGAGCAGCAGGTCCAGCATCTTGTAGTTCGTGATGAGGATGTCCGGCGGCGACACCCACATGTCGGAACGGCGGGTGTAGACCCGGTCGTACGTCGTCTCCGCCCGGTCGCCGATGTACAGGCCGGCGCGGAGTTTGCCGAGGTCCGCGTCGTGCGCGCACAGCAAATCGTTGATGCGCTGCGCCTGGTCGGTGGCGAGCGCGTTCATCGGGTACAGGAACACGGCCTTGATGCCGTTGTGGCCCGCGTCGCGCTCGCGCGCGCAGTGGTCCAGGACCGGGTAGAGGAACGACTCCGTCTTGCCGGAGCCGGTGCCCGTCGTGACCAGCGTCGGCTGCGGGGCGCGGCCGCCGGCCGACGACAGCCGCTCGAACGCCCTGGCCTGGTGGGCGTACGGGGTCCAGTCCTCCGTCCGCCGCCAGTCCAGCAGCTCCTTCCAGGAGTCGTCGGCCCGCGTGAACGGCGTCCGTATCCGCAGGAACGGCCCCCGGAACATCCCGGACGTCTCGTCCCCCAGGAACCGGTGCAGCGACTCCCGGGCGCCCTCGTCGGTCAGCGCGTACGTCGTCGACAGGTACTGCAGCAGGCTCTCCTTGAGCCCCTGCGCCTCAAGCGTCGGCCTCACGGCTCGGGCACCTCCTGCTTCACCGGATCCCACTCACCCCGGGCGACGGCCTCGTCCAGCCGCTTCTGGAAGTAGGCGTGCGCCTCGCGCATCTCCTTCTCCCGGTCGGCCTTGTAGAAGGGGGCGGTGTAGCCGTCGGGGACGGGGGCGTTGTCGGGGTCGGCGAGATAGGCCTGGAACTGGCCCCAGGTCTCCTTGCCCTGCCGCTGCCCGATCGTGCGGGCGTTCCCGGCGAGCTTCCATCCCTCGGCGTCGAACCAGGTCACCGCCTCGTACTTCTGCAGCACGGGGAAGCGACCCCGGTAGGCGGCGATGAGCGCGTCGGCGTCCATGCCGAGCCAGACGGCCACGAGGGCGTCGATCTCGACGAGGGCGGACCGGCGGGCGCGCTCGGTACGGAGGGGGGTGTCACGGTGCCAGTCGGGGGTGACGTCGTTGAGGGGCTGCAGGCCGGGCCAGGGGAGGGCCCAGGGTTCGTGGGTGGACCAGGTGGGGTCGTAGAGCTCCTTCCAGAGGTCGGCGTAGGCGGTGGTGAGGCAATTGAGGCGGAGGGTGCGGAGAAGGAGGGCGGAGGAAAGAGGGTGTGCACCGTCAGACGGAGCGGGAGTTGCTTTGGCGCTCCGGCCGAGGAGGTCGCTTCGGCCGGTGACTCGTAGGAAATAGTCGAGTGGGAGGGACGCCCAGAATCCCGCCACGAGCACGGTGTGGCGGTTTTCGGGCATCGCCAGACTGTTCATGGCATGGATGTGAGCAGTCCCGGGTGGGACCAGCGCCGCGTACAGTGCACGCTCGGTGTTTGGTGCGATCTGGCGACGCCAAGCCAGCCGGTAGAACGCGGCGAATCGCCGCTTTGACCGCTCGATCAGCAGAGCATCGATTTCGTCTGGATCGACGCCCTCAGGGGTGAGGTTATCCGATTGCGCAATCCGCTGACGGGCGCGCTCTATTGCTCTTTCGTCTGCGCGAAGACGTTCGAGGATGCGGTGATCGACCCAGCGTTCCTGAGCTTTGAGGTACGCCTGACTCCGCTCCCGCGCTCGCACGTACTCTGTGTCGGGTACGAAGTCAGATGAAAGCGTCACCAAGTCAGTACCGTACGGATCGTTGCTGTTGGCGTCATAGCGCTTGAAGATCGGCGTGGCAACGCTGATCTGCGTACCCTTAAGGATCACGTACCGCCAGCGGTCCGGCTGATACTCCAGACCAGTGGAAGCGTCCGGGCGGTTGTAGTCGATCAGCTTTTCTCTCTTGGCCCCACTCTCATCATAACCACGTGTCATCTGCGGCTCGAGTGCACGCAACCGAAGTGGGTAATCCGCCAGCGCACCGATCGCGCTGGCCTCCGCCGTGCTCACGGGAAACAGCAGCCGTGCCCGTTCGACCGGCCCGCCTTCTTCGTCCAGTAGACGTTGCCAGACAGCCAGCTGGGACGTATCTACGCGGACAACCCGCGACCGGTGTGGACGCTCGTCGAACTCGCCGTTGCGGTAACGGATGCCGGGCACGTCACCGCTGCCGTCATGCTCGGCAGAGAAGCGCAAGGCGTCTGCCGACACCAGCCAGGACAAGTGGTCGAACCCGATCTCCTGCGGGCGGCCATACACGTGCACACCGAAGTGCGCGGTGTCGCCCACCGGCCTCGGGAAGAACTTCTGCCCCGAGTTGACGAAGTCACCGTGAATGCGAAGCCTCCGGTAAGCGGCTTCCCGCAGCGCACCTTCCTTGTCACCGGTGAAGTGGGTATCAGGGTGGACCAGCCCCGTCGTTCCCGACGCCGACGCGTGGGCCCACACCTGGCACATGAAGGCCCGGTACAGGTCCGGCTGCGTGCCGGTCAGCAGCGGATAGACCTGCGACGCTCCGAAGACCGCGACCTGCCCGCTGACGTTGGTCAGCTCGTTCAGCACGTACTCACGTGCCTTCGGCAGCCGCAGAAGCTTGGCCCGCTCCTCCTCCTTCTCCGCCGTCGAAGCCCGCTCCGTGAGTTCGAACCACGGCTCGTGCTCGGCCAGCACCGAACTTTCGTTCCACCGGGGCCGCACCCACGGCGGATTACCCACCTGCAGATCGAACCCGCCCCCCTGCGCGAAGACCAGCGCGAAGTCCAGCTCCCAGTGCAGGAACCCCTGTTCCTCGGCGATGTTGGTGACCGTGTGCATCCAGGGGAAGCGGGTCTCCGGGTCCGCGAGGTCCATCCCCATCAGGCGGGGGAGGTTCTTCTCGAAGTCCTTGAGCGCGTCCAGGTTGTCGAACTCGGTGACCAGGTTCTGCTCGTCGGGATCGACGGTGCCCAGGAGGGCCTCGAGGAAGTCCAGCCAGTCGTCAAGCTCGACCAGCGGAATGGTGTCCCGCCACGTCCGCTGCTTGGACTGCTTCGGCGCACCGCGCCTGGACTGGCCGCTCGCCTCCACCGCCTGCAGGGCGATGAGCGGCTCGTCCTCCGCCGCTGCGGACACCAGCGTCTCCTGCGTCGGCCCCGACGCGAACAGCATCGTCTGCTCGGTGAAGCGCGGCTCCGGGACCACCGCCGTCGAGCCCTCGCTGCCCTCACCGCGCCCAGTCGCGTCCTCGCCGACCAGCGGCACTCCCAGCAGGTCACCGAGCGCGTCGGCCGAGGCCGCCGCCGGCACCGTGGCGTCGTACACCCCGTCCGTGCCGTCCAGCAGCGACGCCTTGTCCGCCGGCCAGAACCACAACGCGCACCACGCGTCCATGACCTTCTTCAGGCGCCAGTACGGCGTCTCGGTGGCCTCGAACAGGTCGGTCATGACCTGTTCCTTCGGCACCGCGCCCGCCGCCGTGCGCAGGAAGTCGTACTCGGGGTCGCCCGGCTCGGCGCCCCACACGTCGATCTTGCGGGCGATCGCCGCCTCGGAGAGCCGCATGCGCTTGATGACGAGCGACCACAGGAACTCCGCCCGCTTGGCCGCGTCCCGCAGCCGCGTGAACTGGGAGGGTGCCTCACGCCTCGGCCTGCCCGCCTTGTCGAGCTTGGGCGTGCCGTCCTTGTTCAGATGCGCGGTGCTGCGCTTCGGCCGCTGGAGGATGCCCTTCTTCCAGGCGGCCAGGCGCGCCACCTCGTCCTTGGCGAGTTCCTTGGCCTCCTTGGAGCCGGTCACGGCCGCCCACCCGGGGCTAGGCAGGAGGAACTGGTGGACCGCGTCGGCGGGCAGCGGCTGCGGCTCGCCGTCCTTGAGGAACGGCAGCGGTGTCGGAGCGAGCGTGTTCTTCGCCGCGAGCCAGGCCTTCGACGGGGAGGCGACGTCCTCGCCCGCGTAGACCGCCCGGCGGCCGCCGATCAGCGAGTTTCCTCGGCGCAGGTGCAGCCCGAACCACGGTGCCCGCATCCCGGGGTGCATGGTGTTGAGCCACAGGGAGACCTCGGCCAGCTCCACGCCCGTGGCGTTGAGGTCGACGCCGTACGCGTTGTGCAGGGCGACGTACGCCTTGACCTTCTGCTTCTCCGTCAGCGCGGACGAGGCAGGCATGGAGACGCCCAGTTCGTCCTGGCGGCGGCGCAGGTACTCCTCGGCGACCTGGTTGATCGCCTCGTTGAGGAACGCGCCGGAGCCCAGCGCGGGCTCGCAGATCTTGTACTTCAGAAGCTCGGACGCCCGCGTCCGGACGACCTCGCCGTTCTCGTCGCGTTCCTGGTCGAGGAGGTGCTTGAGCGCCAGCTCGACGGTCACCTTGGTCAGCGACTCGGGGGTGTAGTACGAGGCGGAGGTCTCGCGGTCGCGGCCGGCCAGCCGGTAGACGAACTCGCCCACCTCGTACTTCTTCGGCCCGCGCAGCCCCTTCACCGCGTCGTGTTCGTCGTATTCGACCCAGGTCTTCTCCGGGTACTCCTTCCGGCGGTGCGCGGGCACCAGCCAGGAGCCCTTCTCCGGGTCACCGCCCTTGGCGACCTCGCACAGCTCCTCCTCGGCGATGATGCCGGTGTACGACATCAGGCCCTCGTACACGGCGCCGAGCTGGTTGATGCCGAGGTTGCGGTAGGAGATGAAGCCGCCGCGCTCCCCGCGCCGCCTGGCCTTCTTCATGGTCAGCAGCCGCAGCACCTCGTGCAGGGCGTGGTTGCGCAGCCGCAGGTCCAGCCACTTCGGGTCGGTGTCCTCGTCGCTGCGGGGGTCGAGGACCCCCCGGCCGATGAGACGGATGGACTTCGGCTCGAAAAGCTCGCTGCGCAGCGGCTCGAAGCGCAGGCCGCGGTCCTCGCTGCGGCGCTTGGCCTTGAGCTTGCGGGTCTCCTCGTCGTCGTCCGGCAGGTCGTCGTCGGGTTCCGTGCCGTAGGGACGGTGGCCGCGGTTGACCTTGTTGAACAGGACGTCCAGGGAGGCGAAGAGGTGGTGGCCGTTCCGCGCCTCCTCCTCGACGAGCCGCTCGTCGCGCTCGACGAGCTCCCGCAGCCGCGCCACCGAGTACCCGGCCTCGTAGGTGCCGTCATCGGCGGGCAGGATGCCCAGCTCCGGTCGGGCCTCGGCGTACAGCAGGAACAGGATGCGGTAGAGGTAGCGCAGCGACTCGCGGGTGAGCTCCTTGGCGAACGGCAGCTTCGGGTCCTCGATCCGCCGGGGCTCGATGCCGGCCTGCTTCAGCCGGGCGAGGACCTCGTTGGCGATGATCTCGACCGAGCGCTGCAGCCCCTCGCGCAGTTCCCCGGAGACGCCGACCGCGTTGTCGCGGGAGGCCTTGACCAGGGCGTCGATGCCCGGTCCCTTGCCGTCCTCGGCGGGGGCGAGCAGCTCGTGGCTGAACAGGGCGGCGATGGTCGCCAGCTCGCCGCCCTGCTTGCGGTCATTGCGTTCCAGCGCGGCATCCAGGTTGGCGGCGAGGAAGCGGCCCTCGCCCCACACCTGGCGGTCGGCCAGGACGATCACGCCGCCGCACAGCAGCAGCACGAAACGGGGCGGCTCCCCACCCGGCTCGCCCAGTTCACTCTGGAAGAGCCAGGTCGCGAGGGACTGGCCGCTCTCGTAGACCTCGCTGCCGCTCACCCGCAGCGGGTGCTGCAGCCGGCCGGGGCCGTCCGCGTCCAGGGCCGTGTCGTTGCCGGCGGCCCAGCCACACTCGACGGCCACGATGCCGTCGCCGTGCCAGGCCGTGGCCACGGTGTGCTCGCGCCCGGCGCGGTGGACGGTCAGCTGCCGCCGCTCGGGGGCGGCGGCGAAGCCGAGGGCCGCCAGTACCTTGTCGTGCCAGGCGCTGAGCCGCTCGCGCCAGTCGCCGTCGTTGTAGGTATTGACTCGGGCTCCGGCGGCGGCGCTGTTCTCGTCGGCGTCGTCCTCGGCGTCCAGCTTGGCGCGTTCGGCGAAGAAGTTGCGGTACGCCTCCGAGAGGTACGTGCCGCGCAGGGCGCGCAGCATCTCCCTCGGTGTGGGACGCGGGTCCTTCTCGTCGCTCTCCCGGACCGTCCAGGTGGCGAGGAGACCCTTCTTGAGGTCCTGGCCCAGCTGCTCGGCGAAGTAGTGGGCGGACAGGTACTCGCCGCGGTTGGAGAAGGAGTCGAAGTCGGTGCTCATCGGGTGGTCTCCCCAGCGGCGGCGGTGGCGGCGATGGACAGGGGCTGCAGGACGCAGAGCAGGCGCAGCATGGGCGCCCCCGAGGTCTTCAGCGACTTGATGAGGGTCTTGCGGCGGCTGGCCGTGAGGTTCACGTCGTTGCGGTCCTTCGCCGAGCGGGCCGAGGCGAACAGGGCGTCCTGCTGCCACCGCGTCACCCGCTTCTCGTACGGGGCGAGCATGTCGTCGATGCGCCGCGCGTACTCGGCCTCCTGCTCGCGCAGGTGGCGCGCGGCCTCGTCGACCGCCCGGGGGACGAGCCGCTGCAGCACCTCGCGTTCCTCCTCGGACACGGCTCGGCCGGGCATCTTCGGCCCGACACCGCACGCGGCGAGGAAGGCGGCGTCCATGCGCACGACCCGGGGCGCGTCGGGCAGTCCGACGACGGCCATCCACTCCACCACGGTGGGGCGGCCCACGGCGTTGGAGTGGATGCCCTGCACGAGACAGACCGGCCCGGACAGCTCCGCCGGCAGGCGCGGGTCCAGCTTGGCCGCCGCCGCGGCGTCGGGACGGTGGGCGAGGACGAAAGCCTCGTCGTGCCGCAGGGAGGCGAGCGCCTTGTCGGTCACCCAGTCCAGGACGGGATGCACGTCCGAGACGTAGCTGACGTTGGGCCACTGGGTCTTGGACGACTCGCGGGCCGCCTTCAGCCGCTTCTCCCCGAGCCCCTTGTCGAAGGTGATGCGCAGCCGTCCGGGGGCCTTGCCCGTGGGCAGGATGTGCTGCTCGGTCAGGTACGACTTGGGCAGCGCCTTGAAGCGGTACTGCAGGTCGGCCGGCGGCTCGAACGCGATCGTGCCGTCGTCCTCGTGGCGCAGTTTCAGCTCGTTGTCCGGTCCCGTCGGGCAGATCTGGCGCAGGGCCTCCTCGAAGTAGGCGGAGGTCGAGCGGAAAACGCTCGGGACGGTCGCGGACGCCACGTCGTCCTGGGCCGACCGGGACCCGATGTTGCCCATCATCTTCCTGAGCAGCGACGAGGAGCCGCCGCTGGACTGCTTGATGGACTCCTCCACGGTGCGGCCTGCGAGCAGGTCCCGCGTCAGCCGGTTCTCCTCCTCCTGAGCCCGGTACAGACCGGTGACCGTCTCGGCCGAGCCGTCGATCCGGTGGGCCTCCTCCTCGCGCTTCAGGAGCTTGGCGCCGACCAGCCGGTCGTCGAGCGACAGGGCCTCCCCGGTCTCCGGAACGCGCCGCCACTCCACGTCGCTGGTGAGCACCAGGGCGCGGAACTGCGGCTTGTCCTTCTGCCCGTAGCGGTCGATGCGGCCGTTGCGCTGCTCGATACGGATCAGCGACCAGGGCAGGTCGTAGTGGATGAGCTGGTGGCACTCCTGGTGGAGGTTGACGCCCTCGGAGGCGACGTCGCCCGTGAACAGGATGCGCACCGGGTCGTCACGCAGCCCGAACTTCTCGACGATCCGCTTCTGCTCGTCCTCGTTGGTGGCCTCGCCGTGCATCACCTGCACCGCCCCGCCGTACGCCAGCCAGGGCCGGTCCTTCTTCTCGCCCGCCTCGACGGCACCGGTCTTCTGGAACCCGAGCCGGGCGGGGACGGCCTCGGCCAACCAGGTCAGCGTGGGGATGCGCTCGGAGAAGACGACGACGCGGGTGTCCGACCCCGGGCCGACACCGATCTTCTCCAGTTGCTCGACCAGCGCGTCCAGCTTCGCGGAGTCCTCGTCACCGAGTTCGCCGGCCAGCCGCTCCAACTCCACGATCGCCTCGCGCTCGACCTTGAGCGCGGCCTCGCGGGCGGCCGGGTCCTCGCCCTTCCTCCCCTTCGCGGGTCCGGCCAGGTAGCGGCGCCGTGCCTCCAGCGACTTCTGGAGCGCCTTGTGCGAGGAGAGGAAGGCCTTGAAGAAGTTGTAGGCGGCGAGCGGGTCGGCGCACACCGAGGAGACGGCCGGATCGCGCGGGATCCAGCGGGCGGCCAGCTCCTCGAAGACCGCGCGCTCCTTCGCGGTGGCCTGCGCGGGGACCGGCTCGGACGGACCGCGGTCGGCCCACACGCCCTTGAGGGAGTCGCGCACCTCCTTGTCCGTCTTGGTGCGCCGGATGTAGAGGTGGTCGAGGTCCTTCACGTCGTAGGCCGACGGGTTCGCGATCGCGGCCTCGTCCAGCATCCTGATCAGCTCGGCGAACGATCCGGCGTCGCCGTTGTGCGGAGTCGCCGAGGCGAGGATCAGCGCGTCGGTGCGGCGGGCCAGCAGACGGGCGAGATCGTTGTTCTTCGTGCCGCGGTTGACCAGGTTGTGCGACTCGTCGATGACGACGGCGTCCCACTCGGTGGAGTCCAGGTGGTGGGCGTACACGTCGCTCTTGAGCGTGTCCACGGAGATGATCGCCCGCTTGAAGTAGGCGAAGGGGTTCCGGCCTGCGGGGATGTCCTGCTGGATGCGCTGGATGCCCGTGGAGTCGAGCCTGACGAGCGGGATCGAGAACCGGGTCCACAGTTCGCGCTGGAACTGCTCCAGGACGTGCGCCGGCGTGACCACGAGGATCCGCTCGCCCCGCCCGCGCCGGATCAGCTCGGCCAGCAGGATGCCGATCTCCAGCGTCTTGCCGAGCCCCACCACGTCGGCGATGAGCAGCCGCGGCTGCGGGTTCTTCATGGAGAGGGCGAGCTCGGCCGGCCGCAGCTGGTGGGTCTGCTTGTCCATAAGGAAGCCGTCGGCCAGCGCGAGTCCGTGCTCGGTCTGGGGCAGCGCCGTCTTGCGGATCACCGCCTCCAGGTAGAGGCGGGCCTTGCGGTGGTTGGGGGAGCCGTCGGGGACCAGTTCGGTCTTGCGCGGGTCGAGCACCTGGATGTCGTCGAGCAGGCTGTAGAAGACGGCGTCGGTGCCCCGCACGAAGGACGAGACGCCGGTGACCTCCACCATCCAGCCGTCCCGCGCCGTGGGCGCGACCTTCCGGACGAGCCACTGCTCGTCGCGGATGCGGACCTGGGCCCCGGGCGCGTAGGAGACCGCCCCGCCGGCCGGCCGTGCCACGTTGCCCGACGCGTCGAGGGCGAGCCCGTCCTCGCTCGCCATGTCGAGCACGCCCTGGCCGTCACCGGCCGCCCCCGTACCGGTGGTCACCTGCTGCTCCACTTACCGCCCCTGCTTCTCCTGAACCGCCGTCGTGCACGGTTCGTACGTATCGATCTCAATGCTGCCTGCACCTACCGCCTGCCACAGACACCGCCCCGCGGCGCCATCGGAGGCGCGGCTCAGAGTCCGGGCTGCGCCGCGTACCGGCTCCGCAGGTCCTCGGCCACGCGCAACGACGCGGGCGGCCGCCCCGGCTTCCGGGGCACGGGTACGGAGGCCTTGTCCCCGGGTACGGGTGCGGGAGGTGCCGTGTCCTCCGCCGACGAGCCGGGCACGTTCTCGGCCCCGGCGTCATCGGAGCCCTCTGTGGTCTCGGCGGTGCCTTCCGCGCCCTCCGCGCCCGTTCCTTCCGCGTCCGGTCCCGGTGCGGCCGGTGGAGGACCGTCCAGAGGGCTGTCCGGCTCGTCCTCGTCGAGTGCGACCGCCTGCTCGGCGATCCGCCTCCACGCCGCCGACGACGGTTCGTTCCCGGGAGCCGGTCCCTTCTCGTCCGTCGCGGTGGCGTCGATCAGGGCGTGCCGGGCGGACATGGGGGAGAGCCCCGCCGCAGCCAGCACACCTGTGCATCCGGCCATCACCGCGTCGAGGGAGGGCCGGTCGGCCGGGTCGTGGGCCAGCATCGAGCCGATCAGCGGGTCCAGTGCCTCGGGGAGGCCGCTCAGGTCCGGGGCCTGGTCGGCGTTGGCGACCTGCGCGACGATCGCCTCCCAGCGCGCACCGTCGTAGGGGTAGCGCCCCGTGGCCGCGTACAGCAGGACCGTGCCGAGTCCGTATACGTCGGCGGACTCCTTGACCTTCGTCCGCCCCAGCGCCTGCTCGGGAGGCATGCAGCGCACCGTACCGATGATCATCCCGCTGTGGGACAGCGTGTCCTTGGCGGTGTCGAGGAACGCTCCGAGGCCGAAGTCGATCAGGATGGGGCCGTACGCCCCGAGCATGACGTTCTGCGGCTTCAGGTCCCGGTGAAGCAGCCCCACCGCGTGCACGGCCTGCAGCCCTTCCGCCAGCAGGGCGCCGAGGCTCGCCACCAGGGGAGCGGGCAGCGGACCGTTCCCGTCCACGTACGACAGCAGCGTCCTGCCCGGCACGTACTCCATGGCCAGCCACGGTCGTTCCGCGTAGGGGTCGGCGTCCAGGAAACGGGCGACCCGGTTCGTTCCCACGACCGTCCTGGCGATGAGCGCTTCCTTCTCGAAGCGCGCACGGGTGACCGGGTCCAGCCGGTCCGGACGGATCAGCTTCACCGCGACCGGATCGCCGGCGGGCGAGAAGGCCAGATAGACCTCACCCATTCCCCCCGAGCCCAGCTCCCGCTCGACCACGTACCGGCCGATCTGCCCGGGCACCCCGTCCATGAACCGTGCGCATCCTCTCGCCCACCGCGCGTCCCCCCGAGCGGCCTTCACCAGACCTACACCCTAGTCCCAGGGCGGAACCGGCGGGAGCCCCCGTTCTGTCCTTCACCAGGCGAAAAGGTCCTCGCCGGTCGCCGGTGGCGAAAACCGGGGATTCCGATGGTGGCGCTAGGGGTGGAGCCGGCCCGGGAGGTGGAGCGTCGTGGACGGGGCGCCCGGTCACCCGGGCGGGGTCGTAACCGTCACACGCGGCCGGAGTGCGTCACTCGGCGGGCCGGCCGGTGCGGAACGCGGTCATCAGAAGCGTGTCAGCGGCGCGCGGTCCGGCCCCGCCGGGCAGGGTCTCAGTGCTGACCCGGGTGAAGCCGGCCTCGTCGAGCAGCTTGGTCCACACCTGTTCCTGGAGGACCCAGCGGTGCATGGTGGCTGCCGCTCCGTCCGAGGTCCTCGCGCCGATCTCGGTGGGCTGCACGTCAGGGTGGGCGGGTTCACCGTCGAGATGGTGGGCGAGGGTCGAGAACACGAGGCGGCCACCCGGGCGCAGGGCACTGGCGGCTGCCGGCAGCAGCTCGCGCGGCTCGGCGAAGTCGACGGCTCCGAAGACGCTGTAGAGCGCGTCGTAGGTGTCGGCCACCGCGTGCAGGTGCCGGATCACGTCGGAGCGGACCAGGCGCAGCCGGGAGGCGAGGTGCCTGTACAGGTCGTCGGCCATCGCGTGCTGGGCGGGCGAGGCGTCGACGGCGGTGATGCGGGCCGGCAGGTGGTGGACGGCCAGGTGGGCGGCGTGCCGGGCCGCGCCGGCGCCGAGGTCGCCGACGCTGCGGCCGGTGATGTCGCCGAGGACTTCGGCTCCCGGGCCGCTGTCCTGGCCCCAGCTCCAGAAGAAGTGGGCGGGCACGGTGCGGTCGGTGGCGTGACGGGTGCGGCCGTAGTGGTGCCAGAGGTCTGCGGTGGGGATCACCCCGCCCATCGTGGCGGGCGGCGCCGCCGGGCGGGCCGGTTCGAGGGAATTTCACCCGACGATGCCCCACGGGCCCGGCAGCCAGGCCGGGCCCGTGGGGCACGTACGAGAGGTCAGTGCGAGTCGTTGCCCGGGTGGCAGGGGCCGCACTTGGCGGCGTCCGCCCACAAGGGGAGGTCGACCTGCCAGCCGTCGGCGGTGATCAGGTCCGCCGTCCTCAGCACCGACCCGTCGTCCTTGAAGTCGACCTCCGGGACGTGGTGGAGGTAGTGCCCGCCGTTGAAGCGCTCGCACAGCTCGAAGTAGCTGACGGTGTCGAGGATGACGGCGTGGACGCCGACGTCGACGAGCGTGCTCGGGGCGAGCCCGAGCCCTTCGCCTCGGTGCCGCATCGCGGTCAGCAGGTAGGCGTAGCCCTGGTCGAGGACCCGGGCCGCCATGACGGAGTCGTACGGGTAGTCCCGCATGATGAGGCCGACCTGTTTGTTCCACAGAGCGGCCGGCACGACCTCACGGGCGGGTCGGGCGGTGGCGGTCGTCGGGTCGATGGACACGGGGAGTTCGGCGGCGGTTGCCATGATGCCTCCGATGGACGGTGCCCCGCTGGCCGGGGCGACGCACCCAGCACACCGCGCCGACTGGCCGCACGGTGGTCATCTACCGTGCGGTGCAAGCCCTTTGCACGGTGTGCAAGCGGTCTCGACGCCGGTCGGCGGCGCCTTTACCGTGGGACGCCCCCGGTAGTGCGGCGTGGGAGGGCCGGTGCCCGTAGACCCGCTCTGGAACAGCACGACGGCACGCCAGTTGTCCGAGCAGCGACGCCCCGGCGCCCTGATCCGGCTCGGGCGCGAGCATCGCTCCTGGACACTGGCCGACCTCGGTGAGCGGATCGGCTGTTCAGCGGCAACGCTGTCCCGCCTGGAACGCCGTGCACGTGTCATCGACTTGGGGCTCGTGCACCTGGCGGCGGCCGAGGTGGGCGTGCCCCGACACATCCTGATGACATCTCTGGCGCCACCGTCCACGCCAGCACCGGCCGGCACTAGAGTGACGGCCAGCCCGCGTGACGCCGAGGAGGACCCCATGCGCCGCCGCACGCTGCTCACCGCCACGGCAGCCGCCGGACCGGCCGCCCTGCTCATGGGGTTGGACGAAGCTCTCGCCGCCACCCCGACTCCCACGACCGGCCTGGGACCCCTGGACGGCCGCCTGGCAGCCGCCCGGGAGCTGTACGACAAGGGCGTGCACGGCCGGCTCCTGGCCGTGCTGCCGGGCCTCATCGCGGACGGGCACCGGGCCGCCGCCTCCCGCAAGGACCTCGACCAGGCTCGGTTGTCCTCCGTCTACACGCTGACCTCCTCGGTCCTCAGCAAGATCGGCTCGTACGAGAGGGCACGGCTCACCGCGGACCGTGCCCGTACCTGGGCTGAGGTGTCCGGCTCCCCGCTCGCTGCGGCGGCCGCCGCCCGGGAGCTGGCGATCGTGCTCCGCCACCAGGACCGCCACGGCGAAGCCCAGCGCCTGATGACCTCGGCGGCGACCGATGTGGAGACGACGGGTCTGCGCACGGACGCTGCGGCGGCCGCGTACGCGCAGATGCTGTGCACGCTGGCGTACACGGCCGCACGGGGCGGCCAGCGCGCCGAGGCGCTGGCGATGGTGGAGGAGGCCCGCCGGTCCGCCCGCCGTCTTCCCGGGCCGCCCCCGCCGGGCCGTCTGTTTCCCATCAGCCGGGCCGCTGTCGACCTGTACGCGGTCGGTGTGCACTGGGCGCTGGGCGACGCCGGCGCCGCGCTGGAGGCGGGCAAGGATCTGCGCCCCGATCAGTTCCCGACCGCTGAGCGCAAGGCGCGGTTGGGCACGGACATGGCGCGGGCCTGGTGGGCGTGGAACCGGCCCGAGCAGACCGCCCGCGCCTTGCTGGACGCTCATCGGGCGAGTCCCGGAGAGGTCCGGGACCGGCCCGCCATCCGCAGCATCGTGACCGAGCTGGCCGAGCGGCACCCGCGCACCACAGGCGTGCGCGAACTCCACGTGGCCGTGCTGTCGGCCGGCTGACTGCCGGGACCGTGACAGGCCGGATGGAGGGGCAGTGGGAGAGCCGCTCACGGCAGTCGAGCAGGGAGAAGGTGCGTGATCCTGGCTGCCTGTTGGTCCGGACAGTCAGCGGGCGCGATTCCACCAGTCGACGCTCTCCAACGCCAGAACCCGTTCCTCCAGGACGCGGGCAGTCTCACTGTCTGCGGTGACAGCCCAGCAGACATACAGGTCCGCCCACGTCAAGGCAGCCTTGCCCCAGCCGGTCGCCCGCATCGGCTGACCGCTCTCGACTTCCGCAAGGCGCTCGCGCAACCAATCCGAGTCGGCCAGCGCCCGGTCGAAGACCGCCTCGCCCAGCCCAGAGGCCAACGCCTTTCCACTGGTGTACCGCCGTATCCGGCCCCGCAGCCCCTCGCCCTGGCGCTCACCCGACATGCCCACGTAGACAATCGGACCGTTCTGGCCCCGCCTGGCCAGGTAGACGCCTGGCAATCGCGGCACCTCAGCGCCGACCAACGGCACCCACTCGGACCACGCGGCCAAGGCCAGGACACCCTGACTGATCACCGGATGCACTCGTCCGACTCCGCCAGATGCGGCCGACGGTTCCTGCTCTTCGGCTTCCTCGCAGAGCTCGAGCAGGTCAGGTTCGCGGGGGCCGGCCTCTCTGGCTTTGGAGATGTCGTAGACCTTGGCGGTCTTAGGAGCGCAGGCACCCGACGGTGTCCAGGACAGCAGCCCGACAGGCGAACCTACCGGCTCCAGGCCAACGGCCCGGATCTGCTGCCACGTACGAAAGTGCGTGGGCAGCGTCTGAGGTGTGAACTCGCGCAGCTGCTCGGGCTCCGGTACCGCAACGTCGTCTTCGAAGTACGGGTCCCCGAACAGGTCGTAGCCCATCGGCTCACGGTGCACCATCAGTCCCCTGGCCGGAGGTGGGCCTCTCCTGTCGCACGCCAGCCCCTTCTGTCGATCTGTCGGTTCATACGATCAGTCAACGACAGAGCCCAGCAGTAGGAAACGGCAAGTCCAGACTCATCAGTTCCTACCGGCGGGCCACGTGCCCATGCAAGCTGGTGAACGACGCCGTCAGGAGCGGGGAAGGAGCGCGTAAGGGCGCAGGGGGACGCCGACGACCTGCAGGACGAGGTTGCGGTGTGCGGAGTGAAGGGTGCGCACGGCGGCTCTGGTCAGACCGGGCTTCGGCGGTTGGACGCCGGCGCGTTCCCGGCCGGGCTTCGTCGGGATCCACAGGAAGCCCGGGTCGCTGCCCTCCAGGGCCTTGGTGATTCCGGCGCGGACATCGAGCCAGCGGCGCAAGATCTGCACGGTGTGCTTGTCGAGCAGGTGCTCGGAGTCGTCGACCGTGACGACGGGGACGGGGCGGCGCTCCAGGTCGACGTCGGAGACGTTCAGCCTGTGGAGTTGCGGGACGGTGCGGCCGGTGGCGGCGACGAGGGCGGCCACTGCGGCGGTGCGGATGGCGGTGGCGGCGTTGGCGCCGGTGGGCCGCTTCACGGCGAGGGTGCGCAGGAGCGTGTGGGCCTGCTCGGGTTCCAGTCGGTCGCCGTGCCCGGACGCCGGGTAGGGCAGGGTCAGCGACAGCCCGAGGTGGCCGGCGAAGGCGTTGTACGTCTGGACGCGTGCGCGCTGGGAGTCGTGCGCCGCGGCGGCGGCCGGGCCGGTGAGGGTGTTGCGCCGGCGGGTCGCGCCGGCGCCTGCTGCGTCGAGCCAGGAGGCCGCTCGCTCGGGCTGGAGGAGTTCTTCGGCGGTGAGGGAAGGGACCTTCTCCTCGTGGAGGACGTGTTCCAGGTACTCGGTGAGGAGCGTGCCGCGCAGCCGTACGGTGTCGAGGGCGTACCCGGCGTCCTGCTGGGCCTTGGCGAAAGCGTGGATCGCGGCGAGGGCATCGGCGGTGCACGGGTTCGGCATGTCCGACAGCCTACGGAATCCACTCCCACCATTCCAGATAACAGCAAGAAGCCAAAGCCAGCCCACCCTTGCCAGCTGCAGGTCTCATCTCGGTCCGTGTCGGACCAGATTGTTCCGTACAGGTTCGATAAGGTCCTCACACGACCCCCGATCTATCCGGAGCAGGCTTCTCGGACTTGGATGTCCTCCTCGCTTCTTGCTGTTATCTCACCCAGGAGTCGGAGGCTTCGCGGCCCGAGGACATCCTTATCAGCCCCGGACACGCCGCTGCCCCTGGCCTCCTCAGCCTGCCGTCAGCGCCGCCAGGGCGCGGTCCATCGCGGCGTTGAACTCTTCCGGCGTCAGCGGCAGCCGGGCCTTGACGTCCCGGCTCCATTGGTCGGCGAGGACCTCGGCGGAGCCCGCCTCGACACCGTCGAGCGCCGCGTCGGCCAGGTCCGACGGAGCGATCTTCTTCACGGGCCAGCCCGCCGCCATGTCGGTGTCGGCCAGGCCGAGGTGTACCGCTGTGACGAGCGTGCCCTGCTCGGCGAGCTCCAGGCGGACGCCGTTGGTCATGGCCCAGGCGGCGGCCTTGGTCAGGTGGTAGGCATTGGCGCCCGCGCCCCCGAACCACGACATGGCGGAGAGCACGTTGACGATCGCGCCCCCGCCGTTCCTGGCGAGCGCCGGCGCGAACTCCCGGACCATTCCCAGGTGGCCGAACATGTTGGTCTCCAGCTCGTGCCGCACTGCGTCCAGCGAACCGGTCACCAGATCGGTCCCCGTCTGGATCCCAGCGTTGTTGATGAGTAGCGAGACGTCCGGGGCGGCCTCGGCGGCGGCCCTCACGGATGCCGGATCGGCGATGTCGAGGGGCAGCACCTCGACCCCGGGCAGGCCCACGGTCTCCGGTCGGCGGGCCGTCGCGTAGACCTTGTGGGCGCCCCGTTCGAGCAGGCGCTGGGCGAAGGCGCGGCCCAGGCCGCGGTTGGCTCCGGTGACAAGGGCGACGGAGTTGTTGATGTCCATGCCCGGTACGCTAAAATCTGACGCTGACGTCAGAGGCAAGTGCTGGCCGTCAGGACCGGGACGAGAGGAATCACCATGATCGTCACGGAGGCTGCGGCCGAGCGGCTGATCCGCATCGGCGAGGTGGCGCGGGGCGCCGGTGTCTCGGTACGCGCCGTGCGCTACTACGAGCAGCAGGGGCTGCTCGTCGCGGAGCGCAGCCCCTCCGGACAGCGCCTCTACCGGCAGGACACCGTCGCCCTGGTGCGCTTCTTCCAGCAGATGTACGCCGCCGGTCTGACCAGTCGAAGGATCACGGAACTCCTTCCATGCTGGGACTCCGGGCACACCGACGCCGAGCAACGAGCCATGCTGCGCGCCGAGCGCGACCGCATCCAGGCCAAGGTCGACGACCTGCAGGCCGCCCTGGACCGCCTCGACGAGATCATCGCGATCACGGACACGCACCCGTAGGCGCGATGGCTTCGGACCGCGCAACAGCGATGTACGGCTGGAGTATCAGCCCTTGTCGGAAGGTTCGCTCCCCGCTTCCGCGCCGTCTCGGGGCTGCCACAGGTCGCTTCCCTCGTACTTGCTCCGGAGCAGGGGAATCACCCCGCTCGGAATGCGAAACCCCTTCGCCCAGGAAGGATCGATGGCGTGGCCGTAGACGGTGGTGAGCAGGAAAGGCTCCCCTCCTGTCAGCACGCCTATCGCCTGTAGATCTCTCGACAGGGTGCCGATCGGTTGGGTGAAGCCGCGAAGTCTGCGTGTCTCGTCGTAGCCGGCAAGCTCGTAGACCGTCTCCCGGTCCACGAACCCGCCGTTCGCCGCAGCCGCAACGATTGCTTTGACTCGGGATGGATAGCGCCTCATCAGCTCGTCCATGAACGCCGCCAGCGAATCCGCCGTCCAGGCTTCGCCTTCGGAGTCCTTGTCGGCCGATGCCTCGCCCAGTTGCTCCAAGTCGCGCACGGAGCCCTCGTCCACATTCAGGTCGAGGAGTTCCTTGGCCCAGCGGAGCAACTCGCTTGGAGTGAGCATGTAAAGTTCCACGCCGGCCTGCTCCCGCAGTTCCTGAAGGAGTTCGGCACGGGGGCGGGGCGGGATGTCGTATCCGCGGTTGGTCCACCAGTCCTTCTTCACGTCCCCCGTGACCAGCAGAACGTCGCACCCGCGATGTCGGGCCTCCTCCATGAGCTGGACCCACACGAGGTAGTCACCGGCAGCCAGCTCGGGTTCCTTGGTGCGGAAGTCCTCGTGCCCCGGCGGTATCCCCTCGTCGGCGCGCTCCTGCGCCTCTTTCACGGCCCTGTCGTAATCGTCCGACGACAGGGGCTCGCCGACCCGGCCGTGCAGAAGCGGTTCGAGGGCGTTGAGCACCGGGTCAGTGTGAGTGGTGGCAGTCTCCTTGAGTGCGTCGCACTCGGCCTGCGCCCGGATGAACTTCTTGAGGCTGCCGGCTGCTTCGGCGAGCTCGGCCAGATCTCCGTCAGTCCGCTCCACAGCCTCTTCGTTGTCCTTGAGCTGGACGGCGGTCAGCCAGGTGGTCACGGCTGTCCGGGCGGCGTTGACCGCCTTGTCGAGCGCGGCGCTCGCCTCATTGGCCTTGGTCGCGTGGTGATGGCGTACGGTCGGCGACTCGCGGTTACGCCAGAACTCCGTGAGCACCTGGTGTGGAATCCACAGGCGCTCGCGGAGCCTGGCGAGGGCGGCAAGAGTGTCCCGGCGGGTGCTCTCGTTCGAGCGGTAGAGGTTGAGCAGCACATTGGTGTCGAGCACGATCAGACCGGAATCGAAGATCCGCTTGTAGTCGGAGCGGAGTGGGCTGCGATGGGCCGCGTCGCAGTCGAAGACGCCCCGGACTTGCGGCTGGTCGGACGTGGTGTGCGATGCTGCCATGAAAACGCTCCCCCGGGATCGTCAAGCGCATCAGCCCTCCCCGGCTGGGTGCGCGGGGGAAAGTCTAGGGCCGGATCGAGCCCTCATTGTGCTGAACGCTTCAGGCGCACGAGCTGACACCAGTGTCCATCTGCCGCCCATTGCATCCGACACGAAGTCGCGCTGGTCAGCGCTGCGGCCCGGGTGGGGGCGGCAACCAGGTGTGATGGCGTGGGCTTGGGCGGTGTTCCTGGCGGTCACGGTGTCCGCCTACTGAGTCTTCCTGCCACTCGCCGTCCCTCACGCAGGGGGCTGACCTGGGGTTTCTCTGTGACTCGTATAGGATCGCCGTCTCCGCCCCCGCTGTGACGCCTACGATGCGCCAGCCCTCCGGCGGCTCCGGATCACATCGTGCGGCAAGGGAATCATGCGCCTGTCCAGCTACCTCAAGAGGGCCGCCACAAGCGCGGCCACGATACCCCTCCTCGCCGGGTGCACAGGAGAACAGGACGCGGGCGGGGGCGTGGAGCAGGCCGCAAAGAGGCCTGCGTCCTGGACGGACCTGCCGGTGCGGACCGGCGCACGGGATGTCGTCCACACGGACACCGACGACCGGTCGTACAAGGTCAGGGTCACGGTCAAGAGCCTGGTCCGGGGTTCGCAGGAGGACATGCGGGGGGCGCGCGTGGACGAAGAGCTGAAGGGCATGGTTCCCCACTACCTCACCTTCGAGGTCACCAACACCGGCCCGAGGAAGCTCCCCGACGCCTACATGGTGGACAGCAACTTCGCGCTGAACGGCACCGACTGGGAGCGTGGGGAGGAGGTCTACCTGAGCGGCGGCAGGCCGGACGGGAGCGACCTGCCCTGCGCGGACACCGCGCCGGAGACGCTGCCGCCCGGCGACTCGTACGACACCTGCGTGACCTACGCGCTGCCCGAGGGGGTCGGCGTGCTGTCGCTGTCGCACATCGCCGACGGCTACCTCGATGAGGGCGGGGCGGTCGCCACCTGGCCTGTCGAGGGCGGCCTGAAGGCGGCGTCCGCAGAGCTGGCGGAGCCGGGCGACATCGTCCGCGTCCGGTGGAACGACCGCGAGGACGGCGTCCTCGAACTGCCCGCGACGCTGGTTTCCGTACGCCGGGGCAGCGCGGCCGACCTCGCGGGACTGGACCTCGACCTCAACGAGAACGAGCGACGCGGTGTCCCGTACTACGTGTCGGTCACGTACACCAACCCCGGGCCGGAAGACCTCTACGCCGACCAAGCCGACCGCGTCCGCCTGCTCACCGAGGGCGGCCGGCAGATACAGGGGAAGACCCCCTTCGGCCTCGACACGAGGATCCCCGGCTGTCCCTCCGACTGGGTCGCCCGGATGATCCCGCCGGGCGACAGCGTGACGGAGTGCAGCATCCACCTGGTGACGGACGACG